>JAAYVP010000247.1 GCA_012517115.1 Brooklawnia sp.
CGCAGCGCACCCTTGGTCGACATCACTCCGACCAGGGTGCCAGCGGCGTCCACCGCGATGGCGAGTCGCTGGCGGGTATGGGTCAACGTGTCGAAGACCTCCTGCGGTGTGGTCTTCGGGTCGACCAAGGTCAACGCGTTCGTCATCACTTCGTGCGCCTGCGAAAAGCGGTCGACGCCCCGAGCCTCGGTCTCGCCCACCAAACCGAGCGGCACGCCGCGGGGGTCAATGACGACCGCGAAGCCATGGGCCCGCTTGGCCATCAGCGTCACCGTTTCACCGACCGTGGTGTTCGGTGAAACGGTGATCGGGGTCTCAAAGACGGTCGGGGCGCGCTTGACCCGCGCGATCGACTCGGCCAGCACATCGACCGGAAGGTCTTGGGGCAACACTGCCAGGCCGCCCCGGCGAGCGATCGTCTCAGCCATCCGACGTCCAGAGATCGCGGTCATGTTGGCCACCACCAAGGGCAACGGCTGGTCGAGGCCGTCAGTGGTGGTGAGATCCACATCCAGTCGCGACGTCACCGTGCTGCGATTGGGTGCCATGAAGACATCGCTGTAGGTGAGATCGTGGGCCGGGGTGTTGGAGAGGAATCGCACGCACCTATTCTTCCGTGGTAGGCAAGCGGGTTTTGTCCGTCCGGCAGGATGGACGCGATAGCATCGCCATGACCAATGGTGCTGCCAGCGCAGGGCGGCGCCGGTGAAGGGCGAGGAAGAAGCCATGAGCGACAACCAGCATCAGACCACCTCCGAAGTGCTGAAGGTGATCATCTACTCCAGCGACCGTTTGGTCAGGGAGCAGATCAGGCTCGCCCTGGGACGCAAGATCGCTTCCGATCTTCCCGAGGTCGAGGTCACCGAGTTCGCCACCGCGCCGGCAATGATCAAGGCGCTCGACCACGAGCACTTCGATGTCGCAGTCTTCGATGGCGAGGCGCGGCCTGGTGGGATGGGCCTGTCACACCAGATCAAGGACGAGATCCCGGACTCTCCGCCGGTCGTGCTGCTGATCGCGCGTGCTGCCGACGCCTGGATGGCGACCTGGTCGCGCGCAGAGGGTGTCTCGCCCTATCCGATCGATCCGATCCGCCTTCCCGACGACGTTGCACAAGTGGTCCGGGACGCGCGTTCCGGTAAGACGAACCCGCTGTCGTCCAGCGTGGTCATTCCGGGTTCGGGCAGCCGGCACCGCGTGCACGACTGATCTGGCCTCGGCGTTGCGCGCGGAGTGGGACAGCGGGGACGATGACTTGTGGCCGGTTTAAGGTGAAGTCATGGATTTCACATGGCCCAACATCCTGACCGGTCTGGTGCGCGGTGAAGACTTGGATTCCCCGACCACCGAGTGGGCTATGGGGGAGATCCTCGCAGGGAACGTAAGCGCGGTACAGATGGCCGGTTTCATGGTTGCGCTTCGCGCCAAGGGCGAGACAGTAACCGAGTTGAACGCCCTTGCCAACGGAATGTTGGCGAAAGCCACGCCGATCGACTTGCCCCGTGATGCGGTCGATGTCGTCGGATCCGGCGGCGACCGCGCGAACACGGTGAACATCTCGACGATGGCCGCCATCGTGGCCGCCGCGGCCGGGGCGAAGGTCGTCAAACATGGCAACCGAGCGGCGAGTTCCATGAGCGGTACCGCGGACTGCCTTGAGGCTTTGGGTCTCGCCCTCGACGTGACGCCCGAACGTCAGCGGCGGGTTTTCGACGAATGCGGTCTAGTCTTCCTGTTCGCGCCCATGTACCACAGCTCACTGCGGCACGCCGCGCCGGCCCGCAAGGAATTAGGTATTCAGACCACATTCAACTTCCTTGGCCCACTGGCTAACCCGGCTCGCCCCGATGCCCAAGCCATCGGAATGGCTAATCTGCATGTCGCCGAACTGGTTGCGGGCGTGTTGGCTTCCCGCGGAAATCGGGGCATGGTTTTTCACGGTGACGACGGTCTCGATGAGCTGACCACTACCACCCGTTCCGACATTTGGCTCATCGACGGTGGTGAAGTGCGGCGCACCGAACTCGACCCAGCCGAACTTGGCCTGGAGCCAGCGAAGCTGCCTGATCTGATCGGTGGCTCGCCCGGCCACAACGCGCAAGTGGTTCGCGACGTCTTGGCTGGCAAGATTGGGCCGGTGCGTGACATCGTGCTGCTCAACGCGGCCGCCGCGCTGCTCGCCTTTGACGGGCCAAACCTAACCGAGCCAGTCGTCGATCAACTGCGCAGGCCGCTCGAACGTGTCGCGGCCGCAATCGACGACGGGACGGCGGCAGAACTACTCGTCCGCTGGGTGGACACCACCAACCGTCTGCGCGGTTGATCAGCGCGCCAGCACAGCCAGCCACGCCCAGCCCAGCCACGGCCCAAGCCACAGCCCGGGACCGTAAGCGAAGGCCTTGCCCAGCGGGGAGGGGTGCCGCCGACGCCACAGCCCAACTGCCACCCCCCAACCGGCAGC
>JAAYVP010000027.1 GCA_012517115.1 Brooklawnia sp.
GAACGGCGCAGCACCGGAGGCATCGTGATCCCGGCGACCGTGCAGATGGGACGACGACTCGCCTGGGCGAAGGTCGTTGCTACCGGCTCATCGGTCCGCACGGTCAAGTTGGACGACCGAGTGCTATTCGATCCGGCCGAGCGCTCCGAGGTGGAGTTGCACCGCAAGACCTACATTCTGCTGCGTGAACGTGACCTGCACGCGGTGGCTGCTGAGCGGCTGCAGGACGGGTCGACCGGGCTGTACTTGTGATCGCTGTTCGTTCTGATTGATCACCCTGGGCGGGTGATGTGCCTGCGGTGTCACGCGTGCCATTCATTGAGATGGATCTGGAGAAGGGATGGCACGCATGACAACTACCGCAGCTGAAGAGGTCGCCACGGAACGCCGGCGAACCTTGTGGGACGTCATACTCGGCCTACTGATGGTCGTTGGCGGACTCATCCTGCTGGGCGATGTGCTGTTCGCGACGGCAGTGTCAGTGCTTCTGTTCGGTTGGACGACTCTGGTTTCCGGGGTGGTGATGCTGATCGCATCACTGGGCAAGATCAGGTCGGGCGGATTCCTGGCAGCGGCGCTCGGCGGCGCGGTCTTGTTGGTCTTGGGCCTGTTCATCTTGCGTAACCCGATCGTCGGAGCTGTCGCGCTAACGATGATGACCGGCGCGCTGTTCCTGGTGAGCGGCATCGTTCGCATCTTCGCCGCCACTCAGGCCCCCAACGGTCGGGTGATCCTCATCATCAGCGGCCTCATCTCGGTCGGACTGGGCGTTTGGGTGCTGCTGAACATCATTCCTGCCACGCTCTCGGTACTCGGGGTCCTGCTCGGCGTCCAAGTGCTCATGGAGGGCCTCACGCTGATCGCGGTCGGACGCTTGCGGGCACCGAAGAAGCAGTAGCCGCTCGGGCGGTAGCTCAGTCGCCGCCCGCGCCCTGGAAGCCGGTCGCCCCTAGCGGAACCGTCAAGTCGGCAGACCGAGCAACCTGCCCCGACTGACGCTCTGGGTTGCGGCGATCTACGCGCTCGCCGACTTCGCTGAAACCGGCCCCACCTACGCCGCCCAACTCGACATTCCGCTCGGCGAGTCCCTCGCGGCGGTTTGCCGTGGTCAGGACTACCCGGTCAGCAACGCCTGGTACGTCGTGAACGACCCTGCCGGGACAGACCTGCTCAGCCTTGCCTCGGACAACACAGAACCGTTCGTCACCAAACCGGGACACATCTACTGGATCACTGTGCAGGGCGACTGGCAGAACGGACTGACGTACCAGGTCGATGCGAGATATGTCTCCGCCGAAGGATGGCTGACTTGGGCCGAGGGCATCGACTCCACCACGTTGAACCTCGAGACGCAGATCAATGACGAGTTCGTCGACTGGGGCGCGTACAACGCCGACCACAACTGCAGCTACTGGATCACAGGTGACGGGAACCCCATCAACATGCGCGTCTTCGAAGGCGACCCGGCCACCAACGCCCCGTACCCCGCCTGGTACATCGACAACGAAGGCCCAGTTGGCGGCGTAGCGATGCCAGCCATCGTCTTCGAGTACGCACTGCCGTCGTAATCGCCCCTGCCCGGCATGTAACAAGATCCCGACGGCAAGATCGATACCACGGTCCCTTCCCGCTGCGTTCGGGACCGGCGTATTCTTTTTCTTGGAGTCGAGTCGGAACTGGTCGAGAGACGCAGTCTCCGACACGCGGGGCACTGCGGACCAGGAGGGCTGCCGTGACTGACCTTCAAAACTCTCGGCGTGTCAGCTACAAGGCGACTTACAACCAGATCAGCGGTCAATCGATCGTGCAACAGGGTTCGGGCAAGCAGCTTCTTCCACACCGCGCGTTCGAGAAGGCGGCGTTCGTTCAGTCCCTGCAGATCCGGCCGGGAGAGCTTTCGGCGATCCGTGCGGCGCTGTCAAGGATCGAGGCAGTGGACGTGCCACCGGAGGCATTCGATGACGCCCTGCTGGCCATCGAGAGCCTGATCTCCGATGAAACAGCCACCTCGACACTCAACCAGGCGGCGCGTTTCGGCACTGTCTCCGCACAGGCGCTGGCGCACATCGCCCAGATGTTGATTGACCGCCGACGCCAGACAAACGTTCGGGTGGGCAGTCTGCTGCAGTCCATCGCAGCGGCCCAAGTGGAACAGGCCTGGGCATCGGACCCGGGCCAGGACGTCCCGGTCGCGGAGCGCTCCACCTCTCCGGGGATCATCAGGACGACCCGAGCCGGCTTGGTCGTCCGGGTGGAGGAGGACAGTGCAACGCAGGAGCGAACAGCGACGAAACCTGGCCTGCCCGATATTGAGGCGGTGGCGACCGCTTCAACCGTCCAATTGGAGGCGGACTCAACTGGGGACTTCGCGAGCGGTGAAGCCCGGGCGGCCACACGCTTGGGCGGTACGGCGCTGTCTGGCGGTGAGGCTCTTGCCTGGGCGCAGCAGAATCAGCCGAAGCAGTTCGCAGAACTGCGGGCGCTGTTGATGCCATTCTCGGGATTGAGCCACGAGCAACTACGTTCGGAGCGCTCCCTCGGCGCTCTGACCAACGCGCTGGCGGCCTGCGCAGCTTCCAACCCGAAGGTCTCCCAAGGCGCGCTTGAAGGGTTCTTGTCTCGGATGGCGATCGAGCCGATCGGCAACCTGCATCTGGAGCGCGTGGAGATGTACCCGTCCGGCGTCGAGCGGGGCGAACTCGTCCATTCCCTTCCACTAGCTCCGGGTGAGACGGTGAATATCAGCCACAAGGAGTGGTCGGTCACTCAGCGGGAATTCGAAGACCTTGTGCGGGATTACTTCGAGGGATACAGCGAGGAAGGGGTGGCGGAGAAGACCGACATTGCGCTTTCGAGCGATGCCCAGTCGCAGCACGCAACGGCGCTCAACATTGGTGCCTCGCTAACAGCGAGCTACTCGTCTGTGACGCTGAGCACGAACTTCGGCTACACCTCATCATCCAACGATTCGCTATCCAGGAAGGACAGCCGCAACCACAGCATCGCGATGACCAAGAAGGCATCGTCGCGAGCGCAGCGTGACCACAAGGTGACGTTCAAGGTGACATCGGTGACCGGCAGCGAGGACCAGTCGGTGCGAGTGCTGTCGAACCCGAGCGCCACCGATGGCATGCGCCTGGACTACTTCCAGCTGGCCCGCAAGTGGAAGGTCGATTTGCTTCGGTACGGGTTGCGAATGACCTATGACATCGTCATTCCCAACCCTGGCGCCAGCATCGCCACCTTGGTGCAGAGCGTTCAGGAACTCGACGCACTCATCGACACCCCCTTTGCCTTCGATCTCGCATTGGGCGACATCACCTACAACTCGCTGGCCACCGATCCGCACAAGATCTCGACTACGACCAGCTGGCTGCTCGCTACGGCGCCGCAGTGACTGCCCCGCCCGAGGCGCGCCGATGGGTGCATGTACACAAGGAGCAAGAGGTCAAGGACTATGACCGAGTCGGATTTGACTCGATCGAGTGCGACGTTGACCCGGGCTACTACGTCCACCGCGTGATCGTGCACAGCAGCTATTCGCGCAACAGCGGTGACAACCGCTCAGTGCTCCGAGCCCTCGGCTCCAGCCTCGAGGTGGGGTTGGCCGAGCTCGTCGGCCAGTCAGGACACTTGTCGTTCAACTTCTTGTACCAGTACGTCCACCGCTACGGCCTGAACGTCACCCTCGTTTGCATACCAAAGGTCCAGACGCTGCTCGATTGGCGTTTGAAGGTGTGGAACGAACTGCGCGAGGCAGCCCAAACCCAGTATGCCCAGCGGATCCAGCTGCACCGGGAGGAACGCAGCAAGCTCATCCAACGGATAGCCGACTTCGACGCCTTGACGCTGCGCCGGATGGAGCAAGAGGAAATCATGAAGGGCGTGCTGCGCTGGCTGCTCGGACCGTCCTTCCAGCTCGTGCCGGCTGATGTAGCGAGCCTGTTCGCTCAGGACTCCAACGATCCGGGCGTCGACAATGTCTTGGACCCGAACCTCCTGACCGACAGCGAATGGCTCAAGGTGATGGAGCGCGGAGAATTCATCAAGTACTTGCACAACGCGATCGAGTGGGAGAACGTCCTCTTCTTCACCTACCCGTACTTCTGGGACGACACCAGCTTGTGGGAGTTGAAGAAGTACCTGTTCCATCCCGACTCGACACATCGCAAGTTCCTGCGCTCCGGAGCCGCACGCGTTGTCCTCACGATTCGTCCTGGGTTCGAGGCCAGCTTCACCAGTCTGGTCGAGTCGGGTTCTTTCGGCGCGCTGCCCGGACCTCACCCGTACGTCACCATCGCGCGGGAGATGCAGAACTACGCCCAGACGAACTACCCGGGATTCCCGCCGGCGAACCCCGAACAGAATGCCCGTCCACTGCTCTATCTGGAGCAACGCAGGGTGTGGCGCGAGATGCAGTACGTCGTCGCGTTGCTGGAGGCATGCAAGTCGGCCACCGGGGCATACCCGGCCCCGGGTCCCGGGAACAGCCTGCCGACCGCGGTGCTCACTCCGTTCTTGGATGGACCAGTCATCATCGACGGGATCAACTACAGCGGAGTGAACGACTACAACACCAAGACCAACGCGACCCAAGTGGCCCTTGATCCGAGCATCCCCGACGACGCACTGCTGCCGACATACGCGAACGTCCCTGCCAGCGACATCGCTTGGCACCATCCGTACTTCTATGCATGCCCCGGTCGGACCGGTGACTACGACCTCATCTCGTTCGGCGCGGATGGGGTGCCCGGAGGCACCGACAAGGACGCGGACATCTCTGCCAACTCGGAGGCATCCCTGATTGCGACCTGGTACGAGTACACGCCAATCAACGCGTTGGACATCGGAGTCACGATGAACCCGCCGAACGCCGTCCCACCCCAACCAAGTCCGGACATCGGGTGAGGGGAGGGGGTCAAGGAGGACGCGATGATCATCACGATCGAGCAGTTGCGGTCGCTGGCCAGCGCTGGCGGCAGCTTGATTCTGAACGCCTCAGATTTCACGTTCAACCAACTGGCGGGCATCTGCGAGGCGGCGGAAGCGGGACACTCGTCGCTCACGTTGAAGCAGGTGTCCGCGTTGACGGTCGAACAACTCCGTGCGCTGGCGTCCGCGGCACCAGGGCTCGTCACGTTTGACCTGACGCGGTGAGCGTGGTGGGTGAGGAGACGCCATGCCTGCTGCGAGTGCAATAGTCATCAGTAGAGCGGTGGCTGTCAAGTACTACACACAGGTGCCGGTGGAGCCCATCCCTGGTGGCGGTTCTGTGGAAGTGAAGAAAGCCTCAGTTCTGCCCAAACCGACAATGATTACGCTCCTGCAGTTCGTGGCCCGCACCAAGCCGCGAAACCTGGTCATCGTCGCGCACGGGGAGGGAGGCGGGATCACGGTTCGCTTGGCGCCCTCGAGCGAGTCTGCATTGGTGTCACCGCACCTGGGGGCCCTGGTCAGTAGCAGCGGCAAGGTCACTGCTGATCTGGCCAAAGAGTTGGGCATCTCCATGGCCAACTTGAAGGCTCTTCAGGAAGCAGCCGCGAAGGTTAGAGCGCTGAAGCTGGGGAGAGTCGACTTCCGAGCTTGCACCCTTGGCGAATTCGCCGACTCATTGGAGTTGCTCCGTGCCTTCTTCGGAGCGGGGGCCGTATCGGCACCCAAGAAGCTGGACGAGTTCGGTGGCGTCTCGCCGGGATCGCCGACAACAAGTGCGAAGGCGTGGCGAGAGTGGGCCAGCCAACACCCCTTCGGCAAGATCGAGGGGGCCCCGCCGAATCGAGTGGGGTTCGAAACCTTCGATGCGAGGGCGGCGATGCAGGTCGAGTCTAACAAAGGCTTGCGCACTTGGCTGGATGCGCAGTTGCCCGGGCACTTGTACAAGGCAGGGCCGGTGTACTATCACGGGCTGCTGGTCGGCGACGGCATCGTGATGCCAGGAAACGCCAAGTACCGCGAACTGCTCGGCGCGGTCCCTTGATTCGCGGCCGGCCTTCGCGGCTACGGCCCTACGGCGTCTACGAAGCAGGCAACTGGCGATTTCCATTTGGGCGAGATGATGCGCTAGAGTCCTTCCCTGCGCGCACCGCTAGCTCAACTGGCAGAGCAGCTGACTCTTAATCAGCGGGTTCAGGGTTCGAGTCCCTGGCGGTGTACCAATCTGGGCCCCGTTCCGGTTTCTTCGGGCGGGGTTCTGTCATGTATCCGAGCAACACCAGTGGAGTCGTCTGGAAGTAGTCGGCCAGTCGCTCGACGTCACCAAGCGTGAAAGGCGTGTGACCGCGCAACCGACGCGAAACCTGCGTTTGGTCA
>JAAYVP010000248.1 GCA_012517115.1 Brooklawnia sp.
CCCTTCCCGCCAGCACAAACCCCGGTGCCCGAACGGGTTGAGCCACTAGAACCGGAGCCGCCCGAATCGTCGACCCCTGAGCCAGCCGAGCCGCCAGTCCGGGAACGGCCCGAACCTCCGACGTCCTCGGCCGGCGAAGCGCCAGCGCGTGCCATCCTCGCCACCTCGGCGGGGGAGCGGCGCCCGCTAGTGCGACCGGTCGTGGTTGGACGAGCGCCGTCTGTTCCCGGCGACGACCCGGAGGCCGAGGCGCTTCGGGTACCCAGCCCGAACCACGACATCAGCCGCACCCACCTGAGGATCGAGCCTCGCGGTTGGCAAATCGAGGTGACTGACCTCAACTCCACGAACGGCACGCTGGTGACTTCGCCGGACGGTCAGACGAGGCGTCTGACACCCGGCCAACCCAGCGAAGTCGGTCTGGGCTGGACGATCGACATTGGCGATGGCCAGAAGATCCTGCTGGAGCCGCCAGACTAGCTGGCGATGGTCCAAAGGCCTGGGCTCAGCCAATCGGCCGGTCTTCCGGGATGGACAGCCGACTGAAGTTCAGATGCGACCGACTCGCGGTCGGTCCTCGCTGACCCTGATAGTGCGAGCCGGTGGCTGCCGAACCGTAGGGGTGCTCGGCCGGGGAGCTGAGTCTAAAGAAGCACAGTTGTCCGATCTTCATGCCCGGATAGAGCTTGATCGGTAGCGTCGACATGTTGGACAGTTCCAAAGTGACGTGGCCGCGGAAGCCCGGATCGATGAATCCGGCTGTGGAATGGGTGAGCAAGCCGAGGCGCCCCAACGACGACTTGCCCTCCAGTCGGGCGGCGATATCGTCCGGCAGGGTCACGTATTCGTAGGTTGCGCCCAGCGCGAACTCACCTGGGTGCAGGATGAACGGTTCGTCGCCGAGCGGCGAGACGAGCCGGGTCAGTTCTGGCTGGTCAGCGGCTGGGTCGACGGCGTCGTAGCGGTGGTTCTCGAAGATCCGGAAGTAGCGGTCCAGCCTGACATCGACGCTGGCGGGCTGCACCATTGCGGCGTCCCAGGGGTCGAGGCTGACGCGTCCGGTGTCGACCTGGGCGATGATGTCACGGTCCGACAGCAGCATGAACGCAATCTAGCCCAACCGTCTTGGCAGGAATCGCGATGATTGAGTCATGGCCACGGTTGCTGGACAAGACGCTGACTGGCGTCCGCAGGGGGACGAGTCAGACCCGGTGGCCGCCGGGATCGCGCCGGAAGGTTTGCGCGCGGCCCTCGACGAGGCTGAGGGTCGTGGCGGACGCTGGCAACTGGTGGTTTGGAAGGACGATCAGTTACTGGTCGACCGTGCTTCGGATACCGACGGACCTGATCTGTTCTGGGCTTGGTCGGCGTCCAAACCAGTGATCGCGTTACTGGTCTGGCAACTCATCGAGGCCGGCGCAATCGGAGTGGACGACCCGGTCGCACGCTGGTGGCCGGAGTTCGCCGTCAACGGCAAGCAAGACGTCACGGTGCGTCATCTGCTGCAGCACCGATCCGGTCTGCCCACCGGGCCAGGCGGTCAGTTCGCCGATGTGGCAGCGATGACCGACTGGCGCTGGTCGACGCATCGGTTGGCGCGTGGGACGCCGAAGTGGGCACCCGGTGAGCGCTCGGCCTATCACTACCTGAGCTACGGCTTCGCCCTTGGTGAAGTGGTGCGTCGCGTCACCGGGCGTGAACTGCCCGAACTGATGCGGGCGCAGATCTTCGAACCCCTGGCCTTGTCGAACTCCTACCTCGGGCTCCCGGGCACCGAGTTGGCGCGCGCGGTGCCCCTGCGGGTGGCGGCGCCGGGCGGACGCGCGGTCGAACTGCTGCTGAACTCCGCCCGAGTGCGGCAGGCGGTTATCCCTGCCGGCGGCATCTCGACTACGGCGCACGACCTGGCGCGCTTCTACCGGGCGATGCTGGCCGGCGGCGAACTGGACGGCGCCCGGGTGGCATCGGCCGAGACGATTGACCAGATGCGCCGCCAGTCGAGCATCGACGGTGAGCCCGACGGGTTGCTGCACTACCCGGTCCGGTTCGGACAGGGATTCCAGCTGGGCGGACCGGCGGTCGGTTGGCCGGCGGTTGAGCCCTTCGGCCATCTGAGCAGTCGGCAGGCGTTCGGACACAACGGCAGTAATGTCTGCGTGGCTTGGGCAGATCCCGAGTTTGGCTTGGTGGTCACTTACTTGGGCAGCCGAGTTCGGGGCTGGCAGACCGACCGAACGATGTTGCGGCGGCTGGCGGATTCGTTGCTGGCGGCCTGCCGGCCAGCTACGAACGACGCCGTCCGGTGGACTTGACCTGATTCAACGGCGCGTGGATTCCCTCAGGTCCAACTCGAAACCGAGTTCCACGGTGTGCAAGCTTGGGCCGGGCCCAAGAACCAGCTCGACCGCTAACTCGCCGGCGCGTTCGGTATCCATGAAGACTGACGTGATGCCAGGCACCACGTCGGTCAGGAACTCTCCGCCACCGAAACCAGCCAGGGCAATGTCGGTCGGCACTACCAGGCCGGCCTCGCGAATCCGGCGCAGGGCACCTAGGGCGAGCAGGTCATTGGTGGCGAAGACCAGTTCGGGCAGCGGCCCGGCGAGCAACTCGTCCATGCCCCGGTACCCGGCGGCCCGATCGTATTCGCCGTGGATCGTGGCCAAGATTTCGCCGCCACCAGCTCGCACCCGTTCGCTGAAGCTGTCCGCCCGCTGGGCGGCGGCCAGGCGGTTCGCTGGACCGGCCAGTACCGCGAATCGTCGATACCCTGCCGCCAACAGCTCTTCGGCGAGGGCAGCCGACCCGCTGACGCTCGGCAGCAGCACGGAGGAAACCCCGAGTTGCTCAGCCCCGATGGTGGCGATTCGAGCGCCGGTGGCGTCGAGCCTGCTCAGCGATGCCGCCAACTGGTCGAGCCCAGGGTCGCCGGAGGCGATGCTGCCGGCGATGATAAGCGCCCGAACCCGCTGTGCGGTCATCAGATCGACCACCTCGGCCCGCGCGGCGGCGGCTATCCCGGCCGAGGACAGGGTGAGGATGCAGCCGTACCTGGCGGCCGCTTTGGAGACGCCGGACGCGACGGACAGGAAATGCGGATCGGAGATCTCATTGACGAGCAGGCCGAGGCTGTTCGATTGCCCCCGCGCCATAGTCTGGGCTGCGGCGTTGGGCAGGTAGTTCAGTTCGCGGGCAGCGTTCAGCACCCGCTCGCGCAGTTCGGGACGCACCGTACGCCCAGGAGTGTCATTGAGTGCTCGAGAAGCGGTAGCCGGTGAGACTCCGGCCAGCCGTGCCACATCGCTGAGGGTGGTCATCAGCGCGGCTCTTCAGCCAGGATCGTCGCATTCGGCGAACAGCCGATCCGGGCAGCTTTCGCGTCGGTCTCCAACAGTGTGCGGCCGATATGTCTGGCCAAGGCGGCCGTGGTGGGGGTCAAGATCGCTCCTTTACTCAGCGGTTCCCAGCCTAAGCCTCCGGGAATGGGTGTGATGCGAACTCGGCGTCGTGCTGTAGTAACCGGTCCCATGCCGGTCTATTGCGTACCCGGGCGGCGCTCGATCGTCAGTGAGACAATCAGCCATGGGTGATCTCCCCGCCGACCTGCTTTGGATCGTCACCGGCGCCTCCGGGTTCCTCGGCAACACGCTCGTGCGCGCCCTGCTCGAACGACAGCAGCGGGTTCGTGCCTGCATCGCCGAGCCGGAACTGCCAGCATCTCTTGCCGGCCTCGACTGCGAGATCACCCGGCTCGACCTCACCGACCTGGCCTCCGTCGCTGCCGCCTTCGCCCATAGCTCCGCGACGCCGGCCTTCGTGGTCCATTGCGCCGGGATTGTCTCGACCGCAGCGAAGGCATCACCCATGCTGCACCGCGTCAACGTGGACGGCACCGCTAGCGTGATCGTCGCGTGTCGCAGCGCAGGAGTGAACCGGATGGCGTTCATCTCCAGCGTCCACGCCATCCCCGAACCGAATCCGCCCGGCACCATAGTGGAAATCGACGATCCTGCCGGTTTCGACCCGGATCTGGTGGTCGGGCCTTATGCCCGCAGCAAAGCGAGGGCGACCGCGCTGGTGCTGGAGGCGACCGATCTGTGGCGGGTGGTCATCCATCCCAGCGGCCTGATCGGTCCCTACGACTTCGGTGACACGTACATGACGCGGATGGTGCGCGATGCCGCCACTGGTAAGTTGCCTGCGGTCGTCGACGGCGGCTATGACTTCGTTGATGTCCGGGATGTCGCGGCGGGCATCATCTCCGCGCTCACCTGCGGCACGCCTGGACGCTGCTACATCCTTTCCGGGGGCTACTTCGAGGTCGCAAAACTGGTGCATGACGTCTGCTTGCTGACCGGTCAGCGCCCACCCATCAAGGTGCCATTGTGGCTGGCCAAGGCGTGTGCGCCAGCAGCGGAACTGGCGGCTCGCCGCCGCAACGTCAAGCCACTGTTTACCGGCTACGCGCTGCGTACCTTGAACAGTCCTTCGGAGTTCTCGCACCAGCGCGCCACGACCGAACTCGGCTATGGCACCCGGCCCATGTCGCAGACGCTCGCCGACACCGTCGCCTGGCTGCAGGCCAAGACCGAGCACGAATTGGGCGTACCGAGCGCCTAAACCGGATCGCGCGGTTCAACGCCGGGCCCAACAAGCGGCAGCCAGACGGTGAACCGGCTGAACCCGGCCTCGGTTGAGGCCGCCTGACGGGAGGCCACCTCAACGCGTCCGCCGTGCCCCTTCGCGACCGCAGCCACGATCGCCAGCCCCAACCCAGTCGAGCCTTCGGCGTCGTGCGCCCGGGCGACGTCGGCCTTGGTGAAGCGTTCAAAGATGTGGTCAAGCAGCTCAGGTGCGATGCCCGGGCCGTTGTCGGTGACTGTGATCCGTGCCCAGCCGGCCTGCTCGGTCAGCGAAGTGGTCACCGTGGTGCCTGGCGGGGTGTGTTTGCGGGCATTCCCAAGCAGGTTCACCATGATCTGGTGCAACTGGCTAGGATCGCCCCGGATCATCATCGGCTGGTCGGGCACCTCGATCCGCCAAACGTGTGATGGGCCGGCGGCCCGAGCGTCGCTGACCGCGTTGAGCACGGTCTCGCCGAGGTCCACCTGGGTGGTTGCCAGTTCGGGGCCGGCATCGAGTCGGGCCAGCAGCAGCATCTGTTCGACCAACCTGCTCATGCGTTGCGACTCCGATTCGATGCGGCCCAACGCGAAGATCGTGTCGTTGGGCAGCAGATCGCGTCCGCGCCGGGTGAGTTCGGCATATCCGCGGATCGCGGCGAGCGGGTTGCGCAACTCGTGGCTGGCATCCGCTACGAACTGACGCACGCGGGTCTCGGACGCCTGCCGGGCCTGCAGCGAGGCCTCCACATGGTCGAGCATCGAGTTGAGGGCGATGCCGACGCGTCCTACCTCGGATTCTTCATCGACCTGGTCGTCTGGTACGCGAACGCCGATCTCGACCTCGCCTGACTCCAACGGCAGCGCAGCAACCTGCGTGGCTGTCTCGGCGAGGCGGTTGAGCGGACGGAGCGAGTTGCGCACGACCATCGTGGATACCCCCGCCGCCACCGCCGCAGCCGCCAAGGTCAGCAAGCCCTCGATCCACAGCATCCGATCAATGATCGAGTGGGCCGTGGTCAGCGGCGCTGCGGCGGCTAGCAGCGTCCCGTTGTTCTCGACGGCAACCGCCCGATATTCGCCCAGGTCGTCGATGCGCACCGAGCGCACCTGGCCGTCGCGGGGCACATCGAGCAGTGCGGCGATCTGGGTTTCGGGGGCAGGACCCGACCCATAGTCCCAGACGACCGACGCCTGCACGCTGCCCGCTGCGGTGACCTGCAGCGAGATGCTGCCTGACGGCAGCCC
>JAAYVP010000249.1 GCA_012517115.1 Brooklawnia sp.
CCAGCTTCCTTAGCGGCAATCAGGGCCAGGGTGTTCTTCGCAACGGCGTAGCTGGCGTCCTCACCGAGGGACCGACGAAGGTCCTTCATGTGTTTCACGGTGAGTCCGCGATACTCGGTCAGCACAACGGCGGCGCTGCTGATGAAGTCGTCCTTCAACTGCGCAACCGCGGCTGCCTTGTCAGGCCTCGCCATTGGGTCTCCTTCCCACTTCTGTTAAGTGTCGAAGACCCTGGTCGACGTGCTCGGCGGGAAAACAAAACCCCGCGACGCAGGCGTCCCGGGGCGTCCAGGCCAACCACTTTGGGCAGCCATCGGCTGGTTCACCTGCGCAGGCGTCCATGCGGACTTTGAAGTACGACTACCGGCGGTCTTCGGCTCTCGAAATCCTAGTGCCCCCCAACCTCAAGGCCAAATCGCCGACGAAACAAGGCAGACACCGGCCCGAATGAGCAGGCCCCCGCGAAGCTGTCTGCCTGCGGGGGCCTGCGTAGCTCAGCGTCCGTCATTGCTTCAGGCGACGGACTCCTCCTTCACCGGCTTCGAACTAGCCGGATCGAGACGCACGCCCGGGCCCATGGTGGTGGACACGGTGATCTTGCGGACGTAGCGTCCCTTAGAAGTATTCGGCTTCAGGCGCGCTACCTCCTCCATGGCGGCTCGGTAGTTCTCCAACAGCGCCGCTGCGCTGAAGCTCACTTTGCCCACCATGAACTGAAGGTTGGCGTGGCGGTCGACGCGGAAGTCGATCTTGCCACCCTTGATGTCTCCGACGGCCTTCGCAACGTCCATGGTGACGGTACCCGTTTTCGGGTTGGGCATCAGGCCACGCGGACCGAGGATCCGGCCCAGCCGACCGACCTTGCCCATCAGGTCGGGAGTCGCAACCACTGCGTCGAAGTCGAGGTAGCCGCCAGCCACTTTCTCGATCAGTTCGTCGGCACCGACCTCATCGGCGCCAGCCTGCGTGGCCTCCGCAGCCTTCGGGCCCTGGGCGAAGACGAGGACCCTTGCCGTCTTGCCGGTACCGTGGGGCAGGTTGACCGTGCCGCGAACCATCTGGTCCGCCTTGCGGGGGTCGACACCGAGCCGCATCGACACCTCGACCGACTCGTCGAAACCGCCGACCGGGTACTGCTTGATGATCGCAATCGCCTCTTCGGCCGTGTAGAGCTGACTGCCGTCCCGCAACTCCGACGATGCGCGGTATCGCTTGCTGTGCTTCATTTCTCTGGTTCCTTTCCGTCAGCCTCGTGGGCTGATCCACCAGTTTCTGGTTCGGATGCACGTCCTACCAGGTGGGTTGATGGCAGACCGGACGTTCAGTCCGGCGCCAGGAGCGTCACTCGACGGTGACACCCATGGAGCGAGCCGTGCCCTCCACGACCTTCATGGCCGCCTCGACATCGTTCGCGTTCAGGTCGGGCAGCTTGGTCTGGGCGATCTCACGAACTTGGTCCTTGGTGATCTTGCCCACCTTGTCTTTGCTCGGCTTGCTCGAGCCTTTGGACACGCCAGCGGCTTGCTTGATCAGTTCGGAGGCGGGTGGGGTCTTCACGATGAACGTGAAGGTGCGGTCTTCGAAAATGGTGATCTCGGCCGGAACGATGGTGCCACGCTGGCCTTCGGTGCGGGCGTTATACGCCTTCACGAACTCCATGATGTTGACACCATGCGGACCAAGCGCGGTACCGACCGGCGGAGCTGGCGTCGCCGCACCCGCCTGGATGGCGATCTTGACGACCGCCGCTACCTTCTTCTTGGGAGGCATTGTGGGTCCTTTTCGTTTTCTGTTGGGTGATGGCAGCGGCTGATGCGCGGTAGCCCACCATCTGCTGCTGGCGCCGCCCGATGGACGGCTGGCAGATCCGCGGTCAGACGACCTTCTGGATCTGCGGGAAGGTCAAGTCTACCGGGGTCTCCCGACCGAGGATTTCGACCATGGCCTTCACGCGCTGGTTGTGCGGGTTGATCTCGGTGAGAGTGGCATGCACACCTGCGAACGGACCGTCCACCACCGTGACCGAATCACCCACCTGGTAGTCGACGACCTCGACCTTCTTGCGACGCCGCGGAGCCTGCCCAGCCGCAGCCACCTTGGCCTGCACTGACGGGGTGAGCATGCGCTCCACCTCGTCCAGTCCGAGCGGCACCGGCTGGTTGGCGTGCCCAACGAACCCGGTCACCGACGGGGTGTGCCGAACCGCTGCCCATGACTCGTCGGTCAACTCCATCCGCACCAGCACGTAACCCGGCATGAAGGTTCGCGTGACGTTCTTTCGCTGACCGTTGCGAATCTCGACGGCGTCTTCGGTCGGCACCAGCGTCTCGTAGATGTAGTCCTCCATGTTGAGGGTGACCACGCGAGCGTCGATGTTCTGCTTAACGCGGTTCTCCATGCCCGAATAGGTGTGCACCACGTACCACTCACCAGGCTTGCTTCGCAGTTCGACACGCAGTTCCTCGAGCGCCCTGTCCAACCCGTCGTCCGGCTCCTGGACGGGCTCCTCGTCTGGCTCGGAGTCATCGCCGAACTGGTCCAGGTCGAGGTTCAGGTCGACGTCGCGCTCGACCGGCTCGGAGAAATCGCCGAAGTCGAGGTTGATCTCGATGTCGTCGGATGCCGGTTCGAGGTCGTCCGCGAACCCGGCAGACAGGTCGATGTCGATCTCATCGGGGCTCGTCAGGTCATCATTGCGGTCAGTGGTCATGGTCATCTCCTTCGTCGATCAGCCCAGCACCATCAGCAGCAGCCAACCGAACAACGCGTCGAGCCCGGCGACAAAGAACATGATGAACAGCACGAAGACCAGTACCACGCCGAAATAGCGCCACAGCTGCTCGCCAGTCGGCCAGACGACTTTCTTCAGTTCGCCGATCGACTGCTTGACGAACAAGGCCGGCGTGGTGCGCTTGCGCTCAACAGCATGGGCGTCGCTGCGCTTGGGGGTTGGCTTCGCCTTCTTCACCGGGGCAACAGTCTGATTACGCTTCACCGGGCTGGGTCGGGACGACTCGGCCTGACGGGCGGCTTCGGTCGCCTCATCGAGTTGTTCGGCGTCTGTGATCTCGACGTCTTCCGGGTCGGCCTCACCGGGGGTGTCATCTACCTCGTCGCTCGCGTCCAGCAACTCCTCGGCGTCCATCTCATCGGGAGCGACCTCGATGGCTGCGCCGGGGTCAAGATCTTCGCGCGCGAGGTCGCGGCCGTCGGGAGTCAGATCCGCGTCGCGGTCGGCACCCGACGAGGAGGTTACCTGTGCGTCCGCGGGGTCGCCGCTTCTTCTCGAGGGCCTCTTGTCTTCCGCCACTGGTTTGTCCTCCGCCGGTGTCATGTGCACTTCGCTGGTTCGAGTGCCGCCCCAGCACATGACGCCTGGAACGATGTCGTGCAACTGGCAGAGCGCGCGGCTGATGCCAGCACACACGGCCGGTTCGCAGGGCAAGAGGGACTTGAACCCCCAACCGCCGGTTTTGGAGACCGGTGCTCTGCCAATTGAGCTATTGCCCTTCGGTTGCGTCCTCGGTTCGAACCGCCTTACAGGCAGGACTCGGCCTTGGCTTCCGCCACCAAGATAGGAAGTGTACTCGTTCGCACTCGACAATGCGAAACCGTTGCCGGGCGGTACGCTAGGCGACGTCGAAAGGTGTCCTAATGTCGTTGCTCAACCGTGTCGAACTGGCCCCAGCCGATCCGATTCTCGGCCTGACTGAGAAGTTCAACGCCGACACCCGCACGAACAAGGCAAACCTTGGGGTCGGTGTCTACCAGGACGACACCGGCCGGCTGCCGTTGTTGCGCTGTATCAAGACCGCTGAGCAGCGGCTGGCCGAGCACCCCAAGCCGCGCGGCTACCTGCCTATCGATGGTCTGGGCAGTTACATCGCGGACGTGAAGGCCCTGCTCTTCGGCAGCAAATCTGCGCTGCTGTCGGCAGATCGGGTAGTCACGCTGCAAGCGTTGGGTGGCACCGGAGGGTTGAAAGTGGGCGCAGACTTCCTCAAGCGGATCGCCCCCGATGCCCAACTGCTGATCAGCACGCCGTCCTGGGACAACCATTTGGCCCTGTTCACCAGGGCCGGCTTCGAGGTGGGCAGCTATCGCTACTATGACGCAGCCCGCCGCGCGATCGACTTCGAGGGGATGCTGGCTGACCTGCAGTCGGCTGCACCGGGCACGATCGTGGTGCTGCACGCCTGCTGCCACAACCCAACCGGCTACGACCTCGACACCGGGCAATGGGAGCGCGTCATCGACGTGGTTGCCCAGCGGGAATTGGTGCCGTTCATCGACTCGGCCTACCAAGGCTTCGCCGAGGGCCTGGAACCAGACGCTTGGGTGGTACGTCGCTTCGCCGAACGCATCCACAGCTTCTTCGTCGCCACCTCGTTCAGCAAGAGCTTCGCTTTGTACGGCGAGCGGGTGGGAGCGTTGTCCATCGTCTGTGACGACGCCGATCAGGCCCGGCGCGTGCGCTCGCAAATCAAGATCGTGATCCGCACCAACTACTCCAACCCGCCTACTCACGGGGCTCAACTGGTTGCGTCGGTGCTTACCGACGCCGAGTTACGGGCAGTCTGGGAAGATGAGCTGGCTGTCATGCGACAACGTATCCGGCAGGTGCGCAACCAACTCGTCGATTACCTGAAAGGCGCTGGGATCGACGACATGGGCTTCATCGCCGAGCAGCGGGGCATGTTCAGCTACTTGGGCCTGACCAAGGACCAAATGGTGCGGTTGCGTGAGGAGTTCGGCGTCTACGGCACCGACACGGGCCGGATCTGCGTTGCCGCGGTCAATTCTGGCAACGTGGAGTACGTGGCCAGCGCCATTGCCGCCGTCCGCTGAGTAGCGGCTGACCGTGCACCAGCCGATTGCCTGGGCGGGTGAGCGCCTAGGCCGCTAAAGGTCGAGACCGACCAATACCGGCTCGGGCACCAGCCAGATGCCGAACTTGTCGTGTACGCCGACCCGCACCTGCCGGGCCAGCGCTACCACCTCGGCTGCAGAAGCGCCCCCCTGGTTCGTCAGCGCCAGCACGTGTTTGCTGGACAACCTCGCTGAGCCTGCGCCAGGGTAACCCTTTTTGAAGCCGGAGTGGTCGATCAGCCAAGCGGCCGAGGTCTTCACCCGCCCGTCGGGCTGGGTGAAGCGGGGTGCCAGCGCCGGCAACCGGCGCGCGATGGCGGGGTCCAGAATCGGGTTCGTGAAGAAGCTACCGGCCGACCAGGTGTCGTGGTCGGCAGGATCCAGCACCATGCCTTTACTCGCCCGCAACTCGAGGACCGCTTGCCGCACGTCGCGGGCCGGGACGCGGGCGCCGAGCTCAACGCCCAAGCGTTCGGCAAGTTGTCCGTAACGCACCGGCTCCGACAGGCTGGCGAGGCGGAACTGGAACCACGTTTCGAGCACTACGTAGCGTCCGGTGGCCTGTTGCGGGGCGCGGGAGCGTTTGAAGATCGAGTCCCGGTAACCGAAACCGCACTGGTCGGCAATGAACGTGCGATACTGCTTGTCCTGACGATCCCAGGTGCGCACCCGGGCGAGGGTCTGGCTGACCTCTTGGCCGTAGGCGCCGACATTCTGGATGGGCGTGGCGCCGACCATCCCGGGAATACCGCTGAGTGCCTCTAGGCCCGCCCACTCCTGGTCGATGGTGTAGGCGACTAAGTCGTCCCACGACTCTCCGGACTTGACCCGGGCCTGCGATCCCCCGCAGTCGCTCACTTCGGCGTCCAGACCATGGGTGTCGACCAGCACCACCGTGCCTTCGAAGCCCTGGTCGCCGATCAACACGTTCGAACCGCCGCCCAGCACAAGCAAGGGCTCACCCGCCTCGTCCGTCTCACGCACCGCGTCGACCAACTCTGCGTCGGTGGTAGCACGCACGATCTTGCGTGCCGGTCCACCGAGTCGAAACGTGGTGTGGTCGGCTAGATCGGTGGATTTGCTGTGCGTGCGGGCCGGCAGGTCGGCGCTCACTCGCGCCACAGTGCACGACGTCACCGCCATCGCGTCGACATCCTCGGGGGCGGTGAAATAGTCCTTGATACCGAGCAGATCACTCACGTCGTCTCACCTCTGCCTTCGCCGCCCCGAGCACCTTGTCGTCACCGTGGGTAGCCTCGATAGCGATCGCAATCACGTCATCCGAGACCGCGCTAACCTTCGCGCGGACCTGCACCGTGGTGCCCTGGTCGTCGTCGGGCACCACCACCGGCGCCACGAAGCGGACGAAATAGCTGGCCACCAGTGACGGGTCGCCGACCCAGTCTGTGACGATCCGCAGCGCGGCACCCATCGTCCACATGCCGTGGACGACCACACCGGGCAGGCCGATCGCGCGGGCGAGCCGGTCGTTGTAGTGGATGGGGTTGAAGTCGGTGGACGCGCCGGAGTAGCGCACCACGTCGGGGCGGGTCAGCAGCAGGTCGAGCGGCGGCAACTCGTCGCCGACGGTCACCGCAGCAAAGTCAATCATGCCGTTGTCTCCTCGCGGGTGTGGATCAGCTGACTGGTCGCAGTGCCCAACTCTTCGCCCTCGACGGTGGCCAGCCCGACGCCGATCGTAACCATGTCGGTAGTGCCGCGGCTGCGCACCCGCTCGATGGTCAAGGTTGCCACCACATCGTCGCCCTCGCGCAACGGCCGGACGATGTCGAAACGCTGGTCGGCATGCATGGTGCGGCGCAGTGCCAATCCGAGGTCTGGATCGTCGAACATCGCCCCCCAGGCCTGCGCGGCGATCACCGCCGCAAAGGTGGGAGGTGCGATCGGCGAATCAGCGTCGAAGTAGGCAGGATTGCGGTCGCCGAGCGCGCTGGCAAACTCAGCGATCTTGGCGCGGCTCACTCGATACGGCTTGGTGGCCGGGTAGGAGCGTCCGACGTGTTCAGCGGTGATTGGCATCACTCAACGCTACACAACAAGACGGCCGTCTGACCGAGCAGACGACCGCCAATTGTCGAGTATTCGAGCCCTCAGCGGGTCTCGCGGTGCAGAGTGTGCTTGTTCTCGCGTTTGCAGAACTTCATCAACTCCAGGCGATCGGGGCTGTTGCGCCGATTCTTCTTGGTGATGTAGTTGCGGTCCTTGCACTCTGTGCACGCCAAAGTGATCTTCGGACGGATGTCCTGCGCCTTCTTCGCCATGCTGGCCTCTCTTCAGCCTCGTGCCGGTCTGTCGTCGTAGCGGGAGCGGGACTCGAACCCGCGACACAGCGATTATGAGCCGCTTGCTCTACCGCCTGAGCTATCCCGCCGTATCGTTGGGCCGGGCTCGGCGAGCTGCGCGGTAGCAGTCCACCCGGTTCAACGGAGCCCCGATGCGGAGTTGAACCGCAGACCTCGTCCTTACCAAGGACGCGCTCTACCATCTGAGCTATCGGGGCCAGCCGACGCACCAATTTATCGGATCCACGTGCCCAGACCAAATCCGCCCACACCCGGACCCCGGAGCAACCCTTCTTCGGTCGGTACGTAAGAATGCATTGCAAGGCTTGTGCCACCCGGTCGCCGAACTTGGAGGAAATGTGACCATTCGCTACAGCCCCTTAGTCAGGGATGCCCTCGACCATGGATATCCGGTCGTCGCCTTGGAGACCGGCATCATCACCCACGCGCTCCCGCACCCCATGAACCTGGAGACTGCCTTGGCGGTCGAGGAGCAGCTCAAGGCGGCCGACGTCGTGCCAGCAACAATCGGCATCATCGACGGTGACGCGGTCATCGGCCTGACCACAGATGAACTGATCCGACTGGC
>JAAYVP010000250.1 GCA_012517115.1 Brooklawnia sp.
CATGAGGATCTGCGCAGAGCCCGGATGCCCCGCCGTCGTCCAGTCCGGACGCTGCCCTGCGCATCGCAGATACTCACCCACAACCCAGCGCAGCGCCGCCGAACGCAAGCGCAGGAGCAAGGCCGTCGCCGAATGGGTCAGCGCCAACGGCTGGATCTGCCCTGGCTGGGATCGCCCGCCTCACCCTAGCCACGACCTGACGGCAGCCCACCACATCCCCGTGGCGGGCGGCGGTGCAGACTCCCCGCTCACCTGCCTGTGCCGCGCCTGCAACTCCCGCCAAGGACTCGCAACGTCATAACCGCTCTTATCTCATGAGTGATATGAGCGATATGATCGCGTATCTCACATGTGATATGCGCCCCGGGGGGTGGGGGCGAAAGGGCACCCTAACCCAGCGTCTAACAGGTGTTTCTGGGGTGCGGAGGGTTCAAACGTTTGACACCGCAACCATCCATGAGATAATCGGCAATCCCGGCAAAGTCTAATTATTCACCTAGCGATATGCGGTTTGGGGGTGGTCCGGATGGGGTCTGGAGGAGCACGCAACCGCTCAGGACCGCCAGCTGATCCGACATCGGGTCGCAGCGCACGCCGTGGCTTGACCTTCAACAGCCTGCCCGCCGAGGGTAGGAAGGGGCGCGCACCGGCATTCCCGCTGCCGATCCTCAGATTCTACGTTGAGAGCGAGGACGGCCAGGTCGAGAACAAGCCAGCGACGAAGGCGTTCCGACAGCGCGAGCTGGAGGTTTGGCGTGAGCACTGGCACCTGCCGCAGGCGTGTGCTTGGGAGCGCGAGCCCTGGCGGTGGGAGACTATCGCCGAACTCTGCCGGCTGAAGACCGTGGTGGAGCGCAACCCTGACGCCAACGCCGCTCTGGTCGGTCAACTGCACCGCTACCGCGACCAGGTCGGCCTGACGCCGGCCGGGTTGCGCGAGAACGGCTGGGTGATCCAGCCTGATGAAGTGGCCGCCCAGCGGGCCGAAAAAGCCTCCGAGGCAAAGCCTGCTGCGCCGCCTGTGCGGCGTCTGCGGGCGGTGCCAGGTGGCCAGTGAGTTTGTTGTCGACTTCCCGACCCTCGGCGATCTCCTCGATGGCTGGTACGAGGCCCACTGCCTAATTCCTGACGGATTCAAGCGGGGGAAGCCGTTCCGGCAGTACGATTGGCAGTTCTTCTGCACCGCGAACTACTACCGGGTGCGTGACGACGCCGTCTATGATCCAGATGATCCGCCCCTTAATCAGGCGTTTGTGAATCGTCGCGGCCAGGTGGTCGCTGCACAGAAGACGGGCAAAGGCCCGTGGTCAGCGTGCATCGTCGCCGGCGAGGCGGTAGGCCCGTCCCAGTTCATCGGCTGGGCCGAGGGCGGCGAAGTATACCGATGCGATGACTGGGGCTGCCCGTGTGGGTGGGAGTACACCTACCTGCCGGGTGAGCCGATGGGCGGCCGGCATCCGTCGCCGCTGATCCAATGCACGGCACGGTCGCAAGATCAGGTCGACAACGTTTGGCGTCCGCTGAACGCGATGGTCCGACGGCGAGATTCGCCGCTCGGGAAGCTCCTACTGCCCCGCGAGGACCACTTCAAAATCGTCGGGCAGAACATGGACGATCCGGAACTTGACCGGATCGACTCAGTCACGTCGTCTGCACAGTCTCGATTGGGCAATCCGATCAGCTTCGCACTTCAGGACGAGACTGGTACGTGGACGCTGAGCAACGGTATGCAGGATGTCGCCGACACGCAGCGTCGTGGCGCGGCGGGCATGTCCGGCCGGTCGCTGGAGACCACCAACTGCTGGGACCCATCCCAGCAATCGGTTGCGCAGGCCACCTACGAGTCGCCCGCGCAAGACATTTTCCGGTTTTGGCGTGACCCGGACCTGGTGCTACGGAAGAAGGACGGCAAACCGCTGTCGTTCCGCAACAAGGCGGAGCGCCGACAGATCCTCGCATACGTGTACGAGGGCTGCGCTCACATCAAGCTCGATTCGATCAACGCGGAGGCTGAGGAGATTCTGGCACGCGATCCGGCGCAGGCGGAGCGATTCTTTGGTAATCGGCTGGTGTCTGGCTCTGGGTCGTGGATTGATCCGGCGGTGTGGAGGCGCGCATATGCAGGAGTGGCTTCCAGCACCGCCTAAGGGCACTCCCATCTGCCTTGGCGCCGACGGCTCGGATTTCGACGACTGGACGGCGATCCGGGCGGAGACGCTCGACGGTTTGCAGTTCACGCCCCGGTACGGTCCTGACCGGCTGCCGACGTTTTGGGATCCGAAAACCTGGCCGGGTGCGCGGACACCGCGTGACCAGGTGCAGCAGGCCGCCGATGAGCTGTTCCGCTGGTACAAGGTGGAGCGATTTTACTTCGATCCGCCCCGCTTCGAGACCGATATCGACGCTCTGGAGTCCCGGCATCCGGGACATGTGTTCGAGTGGTGGACTAACCGCCCCAAGCAGATGCATGCGGCCTTGGAGCGCTTTTCTGCCGACCTGGATGCCGGCCGTATCACCCAGGACGGCTGCCCTGTCACAGCGGTCCATATGGCCAACGCCCGGCGCATCCCGCGCGGCATTTTGTACGTGCTTGACAAGCCCTCGAAGAGCCAGAAGATCGATCTCGTGATGGCGTCAGTACTGGCGCATGAGGCGGCTGCGGACGCGCGCGCCGACGGCTGGGGCGAAAAGCAGCAGATGAGTGTAGTCCATTTCCGGAGGGGGATGTCAAGTGCCCGGAACCGCCCTCACCTCCGATGAGCGTTTGCTTGTGTCAAGGCTTCGCGCCAAGGCCGGGCGACAGCGCAAGGATCTCCTGCGGCTGGAGCGTTATCGCGACGGAGCCCAGCACCTGCGCATGATGGGCCTCACAGTCCCCCCCGAACTGCGCGGCTTCGAGACCGTGATAAACGTGCCCGGCATGGCTGTCCGCGAGCCTGTAATGAGACAGGAGCTGCGCGGCTTCCAGCGGTCCGCATCCGGGTCGACTGGGGCCGTGGATCAGGGTCTTCAAGACGCCTGGGACTTCAACAACATGGCGTCTCAGTCGATTCGCGCGCACATGTTCGCGCGGACGTTCGGACGCGCGTTCGTATGTGTCGGATGGGACGACGACACGGCCGAGAGCCCAACCATATCGGTTGAGAGCCCGGTCGATTTTGCTGTCGATGCGGACGTGGTACACCGCAAGATAACGGCGGCCCTCAAAACGTACCGCGACGGGCAGTCCGTCAACGGGGTCTTGTATCTTCCGGATGAGACCGTGTGGATCGAGGCGGGCCCGTCGGGCTGGCAGGCAGCGGATCGCTATCGACACGGCCTCGGCGCGGTACCTGTCGTCTCGCTCGTCAATCGCGGGTGGGCCGATCCGGTCTGCGGGCAGACCGAGATGAACGACGTTATCGACATGACCGACGCCATCGCTAGGATGATCACCAACATGCAGATGGCCGGCGAGTTCCTCGCGCTGCCACACAGGTGGGCATCCGGCATTGACCCGTCGGAGTTTTTCGACGAGAACGGCAACGAGACCCCGGTCTGGGAGTCCTATCTGACGATTCTTCGTGCCACGAAGAGCGAGAATGCCAAGTTTGGCAGCTTCGACGTGGCCGAGCTGGACAATTTCAACAAGGCCGTCAATAATATGTTGTCTTGGTGTGCTGCCATGCTCGGGCTGCCGACGCGCTTTATGGGTCAACAAACCGTCAATCCGGCGTCCGAGGGCGCGATTGTCGCTGACGAGGTACGCCTCGTCCGGAACGTGGAGCTGATGAACCGCTCGGATGGAGACTCTTGGGCATGGGTGATGCAGCTCTATGAGCGGCTCCAGACGGGCGAATGGCCCCAGCGGAACAGCATCCGCGCATTGTGGCACAATCCGGCTACTCCGACCTACTCTCAGCGGGCCGACGCGATCGTGAAGATGATGTCCGGCAATATCCCGGTGTTGTCCCGTGAGGGTGCATGGGATGAGCTCGGCTGGACCGAAGAGCGCAAGCAGCGCGAGCGCGAGTACTTCGCTGCCCAACAGACTGATCCGCTCGTGCAGCTGGCCGCCGACGTGATGAGCGGAACCACCAATGCTGCCAGCGGCAACTGAGCTGGTCGCCGCGTCCAAGAGACGCAGTCTGGCCGTCATGGCCGGGGTCGGGCAGATCTGGGACCGAATTGACCCGGCCGGCGACTGGTCAACACAGTGGATCGCACTACTACCACGCGCCACGGCACTGGTCAGTCTGGCACAGGTGGGAGCGGCCACCGACGCGGCAGCCGCAGTGCCGGCCATGCTCACCCAGCAGGGCGTCGAACCGACCCCGATCGCAGAATTGAAGCCGAGCGGCTTCGCGGGATGGGCCGTCCGGTCGTGGACCAACGGCGATGAGCTGGTCGACCTAGGAGCCTACCTGTATCCAGCTGTCATCACGGCACGTCAAGCCCCTGGCGGCCCGGCCGAGATGCTGCAAGCAGGCCGGCGCATGGCGCAAGGCCTGGCCCAGTTCGCCACCGCGTCATCCAGCGATTGGGCATCACGGGCTGGCGCCACCGCCGACCGCGGCGCGGCTGGACTGGTGTGGTACGACCCGCCGCCAATGTGCCAGCGCTGCGCAGCCGTCTATGGCCGGTTTTTCCGCTTCGGCGCGAAAGCGTTTCAGCGACATCCCCGCTGCGATGGCCAACTGGTGGCAGTCAGCCAAGACAAGCTAGCCGATCTGCCGATGATCGGTGCCGAGGATGTCAAGGATCTCAATCGCTGGCAGAAGAAAGCGCTCAGTGAGGGCGCCGACTGGTCGAAGGTCATCAATTCTACATCCGGGGTCCAGCGCAGCCGAGGAGTCAGCACTTCAGTGCTCACTGACAACGGCCTGCAAACCTACTACGGAGCTGGCCGCCAAAAGGGCCGCACTCCACGGCTCAGCCCCAAAGGGGTGTTTACCAAAGCCGGAGATGATCGCGAGCTAGCGCTCAGGCTGCTGCGCGACAACGGCTACATCCAATAAGTCTTTGCCGGCCCGCGAGGGGTTGGTGAAAGCCGAGTGAATCGGAGAGAAAAACATGAGTCTCGCACTTGCTGTGCCCGCAGAGCTGGCAGAAATCATCGCCACGCACCGAAGGGAGTTCGGCGGCGACTGGACAATGCTGGACGATCAGGTCACCGGCGGAAGGGACGCCGCCAGAAAGCAGTGCGACGACGCGAAAGCCGGCGCTGAGAAAGGCTCTGGCAAGGCCGAGGATGGCGGGAAGCCTGCCGAAGACTGGAAGTCTGAGCATTCTAAGGCGTCTGTCCTGGCAGAGCTGGCGCAGGAGCGGAAGGCTCGGCAGAAGCTTGAGGCCGACGTGCAGAAGTTCCAAGCGTCGTCTGCACAGCTCGAGAAGCTCGACAAGATTGCCGAGGTGTTCGCTCCTGAGAAAAAGGGCGACAAGTCGGACCTGTCGGAAGCGATCATCGCCCGGCTCGAAAAGATCGAGCTTAAGGCGGCTGCGAACGAGCTGGCCCGCAAGCACGGCATCACCTCCGACGAGGACGTTGCTCTACTGATGGGCATTTCGGACGCCAAGACCCGCGAAGCCCTGGCTGCCCGGATCGCACCCGCCAAGGGTGACGCCAACGATCACAAGCCAGCGCGAAAGGGCGATCCCGCACTCGGCAAGGGCGGAACCCAGAACAGTGGCGGCAGCAGCGTCGCTGCTGGCAGAACACTGTACGAATCCATTCATCCAACCAGGAAGCACTAAATCCCCTCAAGGAGGTAACTATGCCTCGTCTCAAGATCGAGACGTACGGCGCTGGTGACCAGACCTGGCTCGCGTCGCTTCATGCACTCGCAAACGCGCGCACCGGGAACCTCGATATCAGCGCATTCACCAAGGCGACTCACTACCCGAACGGCTACCTGCCGTCCGGGCTGGAACTGAGCGTCGCCGACGAAGGGGCTCTCGTCCCGTGGACTGGAGCCGCCGGCGAGAAGCTCGGGTTTCTCGTGGAGGACACCCCGACCGATGGCACCGAAAACCCGAATGTCGCATACCTGTGGCACGGAGCCATCAAGACCGCCAACCTGCCCATCGCCCACGTGGCCGCCACCACCGGTGACGCCAGCGGGTTTACCTTCGTCCAGGAGGCCTGATCATGCCCGCATTGTGGACTGATGTCATCGACCCCGCCGAGCTGACCGGGTACGCCCGCGCATCTTTGGCGGACTACGAGCTCCAGCGGGGCACCCTCGCCCGCTGGCTGCCTAACCGCGACACGCAGGATACCGTTGTGCGTTTTGTCGCAGGGCAGCACGGCCTCATCCCCGAGGCCCGCTACCGCGCCTACGACGCCGAGCCCGAGATTGGCAAGGGGCAGGGGGGTAAGCGTGTCACCATTGAGTTGCCCGCCATCTCCCAGGAGGTACCTGTCGGTGAGTGGCAGCAGCTCCAGCAGCGACGAGCATCCGACGACGACCTGCGCAATCACATCGCGCGAACTGTCGATAACGTGGTGCGTGCCATCGCTGATCGGGTGGAAAAGACTCGCGGCGTCGTGCTGTCGACTGGCAAGGCGACCATCAATCAGTCCAACTTCAAGATCGACGACGACTTCGGCCGCGATCCTGCTCTCACCTACACCGCCCCGGCCCTGTGGTCTGTCCCCACTACAGATGCACTGTCGCAGCTGGTCGCTGCGCAGGATCTCTACGTGGAGAAGGCTGGTGCTGATCCGGGAACGATCCTGATGTCGCGGCGAGCGCTCCGCGCACTGTCGGCAACTGACGGATTTGTGACGACCCTCGGCAACGGGGCGAGCCGCCCGGCTACGGCGGACCAGGTGAACGCCATCATCAGCTCGGCCGGCCTGCCTCCGATCATCACCTATGACCGCCGTACCGCGTCTGGTCGCGTGCTGCCCGACACCCTGGTGTTGTTGCTGCCGCCCGAGGTAGATCCGACCGACTGGCAGGGCACCGAGCTGGGGGCGACGTTCTGGGGTGAGACCCTGACGGCGCTGGATGCCGACTACGGCATTGAGCCTGCTGAGACCCCCGGTATTGTCGCTGGCGTCTACCGCAACGAGACGCCGCCGTTGATCGCCGAGGTGATCGGTGACTCGATCAACCTGCCTGTGCTGGCTAATGCCAACCTGTCGCTGGCGTTGACCGTGCTGTGAAATTAGCCGCCACCACGCTGGTTGTGCATCCGGTAACCCAGACTCCGACCCCGCTCCTGGCGGGCAGCGAGGTGCCGGAGTGGGCCGAAGGCATGGTCGGGGATCACCTCCTCGACCATGTCGATGGCTCGTACGAAACGCTGGGATACGCCGAACTGGCCGCCCTCGTGAAAGAGCGCGGCCTCGCAGCCGAATCCCAAAAGAAGATCGACCTGCTGGCGGCACTGCGCGAAGCAGACGCCTCGGCCTGACGGGAAGGCGGTATCCCCATGGGCGTGACCGTCGACGACATCCGGGTCGAACTCGGCAAGCAGGCCCTGACCGAGACGCAATCCGACCAGATCTACGCATGGCTCTGGCAGGTCGAGCGGCTGATTCGGGACCACTTCCCTGGCGCCACTCTCAACCAGGACCGTGTCGACGACGTTGTGCGGTGGGTCGTCGCGGCCCGCGCGCAACGCCCTGAC
>JAAYVP010000251.1 GCA_012517115.1 Brooklawnia sp.
GAACACGCTTCGTCCGGATCAGCACGGCCGGATCGGCCGAAGAGATCAATGAGGCCTTCGACCGGCTCAAGAACTGGGTCTGAGGCGCAGCACGTCCAACAGCACCGCGCCGTGATCGTTCTGCGGTTCCCTCGCCGCGATCAGCAACGTGACCACCGGCTGGTCGGCCAGGCGTCGTCTCAGCTCCTCCGCAGCCCCGGACGCGTCCAGTTCGGCCCGGTAACGCTCAGCGAACTCGGCGAATCGTTCGTGCTGATGGCCGAACCAGGTGCGCAACTCGGAAGTGGGTGCCACCTCCTTGCACCACTCATCGAGATGGGCCTTCTGTTTGGAGATCCCACGCGGCCAAAGCCGATCGACCAGGACGCGGTAGCCGTCGCCGGGGTTGGCCTGCTCGTAGATACGCTTCAATCGGTACTCCGTCATCTATCCCGCTCCCCTCAATCGGTGACCTCAACGATGCCGTGGGCCCCCCGCTCGGCGTCGCTCATGATGTGCGAGACGACCGGGTAGTGCCCGGCCTCCGGGAAGACCAACTCGACGAAACCACCCTGCGCGGCCTGCAGCCCGAGCGCCTGCGAACCGCCACCGGTCTGGCCGAACGCGTCGGCGCCCCGGAGTAACTGGTAGCCACCCTCAAAATAGACCGTGTCGAACTGCCCGCCGACGATGTGGAAACTGCTGGCCAGGTTGGGCCCGGCGTCCAAGACCCAGAACCGAACCCGCTCGCCGACTCTGGCCTGGAACGGGAACTGGTCGTACTGGTTGGCGATGCCGTTGAAGACCACCTTGTCCGGCTGGGCGGCGGTGGCCTGTGCCGCGTCCACCTCGGTGGCGTTGGAGGCATCCGTACCCCCCTCGCCGAGGTAGACCTCTGACTGGACGACTACGTAGCTGCGGTCGACCTCGGGCAGTCCCTCGGGCTCGATGATCACCGCACCGTGCATTCCTGCGGCGATGTGCGAACTCATCGGCATGGTCGAGCAGTGATACATCCAGATGCCAGACCGGTTCGCGGTGAACGTGTAGACCAGTGATTCGCCGGGCGGAATAGTGCGCATCGGCTCGTCCGGGGCGACCGCGCTGGCGTGAAAGTCGATCGAGTGGCCCATGCTGCCGTTGTTCACCAACGTGATCTCGAACGTGTCGCCGACCCGGCCGTGCAGCGTGGGGCCCACCGAGTTGCCGTTGTAGGTCCAGCGTTTCTGCCAGACGCCGGGAGCCACCTCGAGAGCGACCTCCTCAACGGTCAGCGTGACGCGGTGCACGCGCTCGTCGCTCAACGGGGCCAGCACTGGGTCGATGTGGGTGCTGAGCGGAGTGCTTGGGTCGGCGGTGACCGGGGCATCGGACGCGCCCATCGAGCCGTGCTGATTGTGGCCTGCGCCCTGCCCGGTTCCGGGCGATGCGGTAGCACCGGCCACCACGATGTCGAAGACCATGCCCATCTGCCGGTGACCGGTGATCGTGCACCAGCCCTGCACCGATGCGCCGATGACCCCCAA
>JAAYVP010000252.1 GCA_012517115.1 Brooklawnia sp.
ATCGGTGTCGGCATTCCGGGCTGCTGCACGATGTCGGCCAATTCGCACCGCAGTAGGCCGCACGACCAACGGGTTGAGACCAGATGGCTCGCGACGCCAGCCTCGTCCGGCACCCGCCACACCACCTGCCAAGTCGGCCCGTGCGTCGTCAACGTGACCACATCAAGTTGGGCGAAGTTGTCCCACAGCTGGCTGATTCTGTCTTCATCGGCACTGGCGGCGAAAGTGGCCTCAAATCCGGCGCGGTCAGCTTTCCGAATGGCCGTCAGCAAAGAGGCGGCGGCCCACTCACTGGCAGCCTGTTCACGAGCGCCAGTTCTGCTCCCCGGTATGCCCGCCGCGGCGACCAGCAAGACCGAACCAACCAACACGACCAACACGAGCGGCAGCGGGCTGCGCGCTCGTGTTGCCATGTGCGACCCCGGAATCGTGGCTGGTTCTCCAGGCTGCCGGTCGGTCAGAACAGACTGACCGGGTCGACAATCTGCCCGTTCACCCAGGTGCTGAAGTGCAGGTGGCAGCCAGTGGAATAACCGGTGGTGCCCACGGAGGCGATGATCTGACCGGCTTGGACGACCTCGCCAGGTGACACGGCCATGGTCTGCAGGTGGTTGTAGGCGGCCTTGTAGGTGCCACTGTCGACGATGATCCGGTTACCCCAACCACCTTCAGCGCGAGCACTCAGCACCACGCCAGTCCAGGACGCGCGCACTGGGGTGCCGCAGGGCGGGGCAATGTCGGTGCCGTCGTGCAACTCGGAGTAGCCGCCGATCGGGTTGACGCGGTAGCCGAAGGGCGATGTGATCGGACCGCTAGTCGGCCAGACGCCCTTCTCACCGCTAACCGGCAGGGTGATACCTGACCGGCTCAGCAAGCTGGCGGCCTCAGCCTCGGCACCGGCGAGTAGCGCCAGGTTGGCATCCATGATGGCCCGGTTCGCAGCCGACTCGAGGGCCGCCTTCTGTTCGGCACTGAGGCGGTCCACGACCAACTGGGCGCGGGCCACTTTGCCGTCGTATTCGGCGGCCAGTTCGGTCTGGCGGTCGACCTCGGCCTGGATCTTCTTCAGCGAGTCGGCTTGCGCCGCCTCTAGGTCGACCAGTCGCTCCTGCTCGGCACCCAACCGGACCATTTGCTCATCGGTGATGGCCGTGACGCTCTGCATCACAGCCATGTCGGAAAGGAACCTTTCTTCGGAGTCGGCATCGAACAGCAACGCCGCTGCACCGAGATTCGCTGACTGCTGATGGGCGGCTACGGCGACACGCCCGACCTGAACGCGCATCTGCTCGACCAGCACCCGCTGAGCGTCGAGGTCTGCGGTAGTGACGTCGTATTGGCGTTGCGCGGTAACCTGTTCCTGCTTCGAAGTCTCAAGGTCGCGCTCGACCTTGGCGGCCTCGGTTTGGAGCTGGGTGAGTTCAGCCTGGGCTGCCGCGACGGCGTCTTCGGCGCTCGCGAACGGTACCAGACCGATTGTCAGGGCCACTGCGGCAGCGGTTCCGACGAGGGCTTTGGTTGCCCGTCGCACGAAGCTCATTCGTCCACCTTCCGTAGGTTCCTTAGAGAGATTAAGACTCGTTAAGCCGATTCTCAAAATCGTCTGAAATCCGGTTGCCACCGACGAGCGCGCGGACTGGACCAGTCAGCGGACTGTCGGCGCGTCCACCTAACGTTCCGGGCATGACCATCACCCGAACCACCACGGCCCAGCAGCCCAGCCTCGAAGACCTGGGCACCCCGCTCGCCGAGGTGACGTTCTGCGTGGTCGACCTCGAAACCACCGGCAGCGGGCCGGATGCGACGATCACCGAGTTTGGTGCCGTGAAGGTGCGCGGCGGCGAGGTGCTTGGCGAGTTCGGCACCCTGGTCAATCCACAAGCCCACATCCCGGCACTGATCGCGATGCTCACCGGCATCACCAACCAGATGGTCGCTCAATCACCGATCCTCCGCGAGGTACTGCCAGGCTTCCTGGAGTTCGCCCGCGACTGCGTGCTGGTTGCACACAATGCGCGATTCGACATCGGCTTCCTGAAACGAGCCTGCGAGCAGCACGGGCAGGCCTGGCCCGCCCCGGCAGTGATCGACACCGTCGCTCTA
>JAAYVP010000253.1 GCA_012517115.1 Brooklawnia sp.
CCCGTCCAGCTACCCAAGACCTCGACGTGCTCGCCCACCCTGACAACCTCGGGTGCGCGAATGAACGCGACGTGGGTTCGACCCAGCCTAGTGTCGAGGTTGACTTCCGCCGAGTCGACTTGGGCGCCGAAGGCATTCCGTCGGACATCTACGTCGAGTACCGCGAGCGACTGCTGGCCCGGTGCCGGATCGATGATTCGGTGCGCCAGCAGGATCAGGCCCGCGCAGGTGCCCAGAGTCGGCAGACCGGCGGCGATGACGTTACGCAGCGGGTCGAACAGGTCGAAGATCCGCACCAACCGGTCCATCGTGGACGACTCACCGCCCGGCAGGACAAGCGCGTCGATTCTTGGGCCGTCCGGGCCGAGCAGGTCAGATGCGGCCCGGACGTGAGTGACCTTGGCTCCCAACCCAACTAGCAACTCCTGATGCTCCCGGACGCCGCCCTGGACCGCCAGGATGCCGACTCGCGGTATTACCACCCCCGTTCGGCCAACCGGTGAGGTGCGGGAAGATCGGCCACATTGATGCCTACCATCGCCTCGCCGAGACCCCGTGACACCTCCGCGATCACCGCCGGGTCATCGTATCTGGCCGTGGCCTTGACGATCGCCGCCGCCCGGGCTGCTGGATTGCCTGACTTGAACACACCCGATCCGACGAAGACACCGTCGGCGCCCAACTGCATCATCATCGCGGCGTCCGCGGGCGTCGCGACCCCGCCGGCAACGAACAGCACGACGGGCAGTTCGCCCCGCCTGGCCACTTCGTGCACCAACTCGTAGGGTGCCTGGAGTTCTTTGGCGGCGACGTACAGTGCGTCCGGTTCGGCCTCGAACAAGGCATGCAGTTCGGCGATCTGCTTGCGGATCATCCTGATGTGCTTCGTCGCCTCCGAGACGTCTCCGGTCCCGGCCTCGCCCTTGCTGCGGATCATCGCGGCGCCCTCGGTGATCCGACGCAGCGCCTCACCCAAATTCGTCGCGCCGCAGACGAACGGCACTGTGAACCGTCGTTTGTCGATGTGATTGGCGTAGTCCGCGGGGCTCAGCACCTCGGATTCGTCGATATAGTCGACGCCCAGCACCTGCAGCACCTGGGCCTCGACGAAGTGACCGATACGGGCTTTCGCCATCACCGGGATGGACACCGCCTCAATGATCGCCGAGATGAGGTCGGGGTCGCTCATCCGCGCCACCCCGCCCTGTGCTCGGATGTCGGCTGGCACACGCTCCAGTGCCATCACCGCCACCGCTCCTGCGTCCTCGGCGATGCGGGCTTGCTCGGGGGTGACAACGTCCATGATGACGCCGCCCTTCAGCATGTCCGCTAGGCCGCGTTTGACCAAGCTGGTCCCCGTCTCGGGTTGAAGATCTGTCATTGCTCCATGCTGGAGGCCATACTGGTCCTGAACAAGAGCCGGAAATGCGTCAATAATGGTGTACCAGTTGGAGAGAGGGATCATGCGCCAGGTGCCTGAAGTCGCGCTGCCCATCGTCCTCGACCGGACGGCCGGCGGGTCACTGCCCAACCAGATCGCCGAGTCGATCCGGCACCTGACCGCCAGCGGCGTGCTACGAGCCGGCGAACCGGTGCCGTCGTCGCGGGCGCTGGCCCGCCACCTCGGGGTCTCCCGCGGCACGGTTATCGTCGCCTACGACCAACTGCTTGCCGAAGGCTGGCTGGTGGCCATAGCGGGGTCGGCCACATCGATCAATCCGCAGCTTCCTCGCGCCTGGGCCGCGCCCCCCGCCGTGAGTGCTCGCGGTGCGTCCCGCCCTCAGGAGGTGCCGCGCATCGACCTGCGCCCCGGACGTCCGTTGCAAGACGAGGTGGCCGGGCCGAGCTGGCGCGCCGCCTGGCGAGTCGCGGCGGCAGCGCCGGTCGGTGTCAGTGTGCCTCTGCTCGGCTGGCCGGGGTTGCGGGCCGCGGTGGTGGAGCACCTTCGCCGACTGCGTGGGTTCAACTGCGAACCTGACCGCGTAGCGGTCACCGCGGGTGGACGCGAGGGGCTCAGCCTGCTGCTGCACGCCAGCGGTGCCAAGGATGTCGGGGTCGAGGACCCAGGCTTTCCCTCGCTGCGTCGGGTATTGCATCGCCGCAACGCGATTATCCGGTCGCTGCCCACCGACGACCAGGGTCTCGTCACAACGAAGCTGCCAGAGACCGAACCACCTGAGGCGGTCATCGTCACGCCCGCACACCAGTACCCGTTCGGTGGCACCCTGCACATCGACCGGCGACTGGCGCTACTCGAGTGGGCACGGCGGCACGGCGTCCTGGTGATCGAGGACGACTACGACTCCGAGTTGCGGTACGCGTCGGAGCCGCTACCAGCGCTGGCGTCGCTGGACGCCGACCAGGTGGCCTTGCTCGGCACCTTCAGCAAGACGCTGACGCCCGCATTGGCCACCGGCTTCGTGGTGCTGCCTCGCCACCTGGTCGCAGCGGTGGAAGCTGTGCGAGGCGACCTGGGCCAGCCAGTCTCCCTTGTCACGCAGCGCGCAGTGGCGGAGTACTTGGCGTCCGGTGGGCTGGCACGGCACACTCAGCGGATGCGGCGGGTCTACCGGAGACGACGCAACCAGGTGGTGGCGGCACTGGCCGGACTCACCGGCGTCCGAGTCAGCCCGATGGACGGCGGTCTACACGCTGTGGTGCAGTTCGATCGTGACGAACGGTCAGTGATCGATGCGTTGCGGATGCAAGGTCTAGCGGTGGCGAGTCTCGGCGAATACTGGGCCTCCGAACCACCGGGTAGCCAACGCGGGTTCGTCTTCGGCTTCGGAGGTGTTTCCGACGCAGATCTCGCTGAGGGGCTGGCCACGATCCGTGCCACCTTGGGTGGTCGGCCATCGACTATCGGTCGGCCTGCGTCACCGCACCGTGCCCCAGGCGCAGCACCCGATCAGCCCAGTTGACCAGTTCGGTTTCGTGGTGCGAGACGACCAGGACGCCGACACCTGATGCCGCGATTTCGGTCAGGGTTCGGCGAACGGTCTGGGCGGTGGCGGAGTCGACGGATGCCGTCGGTTCGTCGCAGACCAGGTAGCGGGGTTCGGCGATGATCGCCCTGGCCAGCATGGCCCGGGCCAGCTGGCCTTCCGAGACCTCGGCGGGCAGGCGTTCCAGCAGTTCGGACGCGAAGGCAGCCTGTGCGATGGCTTGGGCGAGTCGGCGTTCGG
>JAAYVP010000254.1 GCA_012517115.1 Brooklawnia sp.
GAGGTCCTTCACATGTCCGGCATCTACTGGTCGCATCGGCTGGTACCTCCAGCCCGGGAACGCAAAGGAGAAGGTCATGGTGACAGCTTCCACTCGGATCTCCGCCCTCGCGGTCGGCGGCATCGCGGCTTTCAGTCTGACCGCCCTGCCGATGGCGCAAGCCGACGGCGACCTGAGCGACGCCGAAGTCGCCGAACTCATCTACACTCGCGAAGAGGAACGGCTCGCCCGCGACCTCTACCGGATGTTCGCCGAACAGTACGATGGGGCTCGGCCGTTCTCCCGCATCGCAAGCGCCGAGCAGCGGCACTTCGACGCGGTCGGCAAACTGATCACTCAGCACGGCCTCGATGACCCGTCGGCCGGGGCTGCCGCCGGCCGCTACTCGGATGCCACGCTCCAGGGTCTCTACGACCAGTGGTACGCCCAAGGCATGCAGTCGTTACCGGACGCCTACCAGGTGGGCATCGATCTGGAGAAGCGTGACATCGCCGACCTCGAAGAGGCGATCACCGCCAGCCAAACCGACTCGGTGCGAAGCGTGCTGGAGAACCTGAAGGACGGCTCAGAAAACCACCTGGCCGCCTTTGAGAGGGCTGCGAGCGGCCAGCAGGCCAGCGGTCAACAGGGCGTCGGCTGCCAAAGTGGCAGCCGGCAGAGTGGTGATGGACCAGGTGCGATGCATCGGCAAGGTGGCAACACCCAGCAGCGGCAACAGAACTGCGACGGCTCCTGTGAGGGCACCGGCCTGGGCGCCCAGCAGGGCCCAGCCGACGGGACCGGGGCGCACGGCACCGGCGAGTGCCCCAACGCCTGATTCGCCCGCCACCCGATTCACGTGGCAGTTGATCCACAGCGTCACGTTCTTGAGTTCCCCTGGTGCGCCCTGCCTTCACTCGCCCAAGGCAGCAGGACGATCGGTCGCCGCATATTGCGACCACGAGCCCACATAGAGCCTGCCCCGACCCAGACCCGCCTGCTCCATCGCCAGCAGGTCGTGGCAGGCCGAAACCCCTGACCCGCAATAGACGATCACGCCCGTGGCGTCGGTAATCCCGAGAGATGCGAATCGCTCCGCCAACTCGCTCGGTGAGCGAAAGCGCTGATCGGGGCCCAGGTTCTCGGCGAACGGTGCGCTCAGCGCGCCCGGAATGTGGCCGGGACGCAGGTCGATGGCTGGGCCGCCCTCGCCTCGGTACCTTTCGGCCGAACGAGCGTCGAGCACCTGCGGCCCGGCGACGGCCTCATCGATCGAGGCGACCACGTCGGGTCCCCAACCAAGAATCCCGAATGTGACGTCGTCCTCGGTTTGGGTGGGCTCGGCCGTATCCAACTCCCCTGGCCAGGCAGCCAGCCCGCCGTCGAGCAGGGCAGCGTCCACCCCCAGGGCACGCAGCATCCAAACCAGGCGTCCGGCCGAGAACCCACCGGCATCGTCATAGGCAACCACAATCGAGTCGTCGCCGATGCCCGCGTCGACCATCGCGGACGCGAACTGCTCCGGGTCGGGCAACGGATGTCTGCCCTCCGCAGCCGAAGCCGGCGCTGCGAGCGCGGCGTCCAGGTCGATGAAGACCGCACCGGGAAGGTGTCCAGCCTCGTACGCCTGGGCACCGGAACGTCCATCGAGGTACCAACGCACATCGGCGATCACTGCTTCCGGGTGCTCGACCAGCCAAGCGACGTCGACAACAGGTGGAATCATGCGCTCAGGCTACCGCGGTCCAGATCCCGGGCAACGCGGGTGGCCCGAGGTCGCCCGTGCTGCAATGTCCGACGGGTCAGCCACCCGGATCCTGTCTGCCGCGGGGCCACCGGTGAGCGCGCCCACCCCATGGAGACTCAGGAGACCCGCATGCTCGAAATCCTCAACCAGATCGATGGCATCATTTGGGGGCCGTTCGTCCTCATCCCGCTCTTGCTCGGCACCGGCATCTGGCTCACCGCCCGGCTGGGCGGCGTCCAGTTCACCAAGCTGGCGCCCGCCCTGCGGTTGGCCTTCTTACGCCGCGCAGACGCCAAGGAAGAGCAGGGTGACGTCTCGCACTTCCACGCGCTGTCGACGGCGCTGGCTGCCACGGTCGGCGTCGGCAACATCGCCGGGGTTGCCACCGCGATCCACCTCGGTGGGCCGGGCGCGCTGTTCTGGATGTGGATCTCCGCGATCTTCGGGATGGCTGCTAAGTACTCGGAGGCCTTCATGGGCGTCCGCTTCCGCACCGTCGACGCCCGAGGCGAGATTAACGGCGGTCCGCAGCACTACCTGGCGAAGGCGATCCCGAACAAACTCGGGTTGGGCCTGTCGCTGTTCTTCGCGGTCGCGGCGTCGATCGCGGCCTTCGGTATCGGGAACATGACCCAATCGAACTCGGTGGCTGCCGCGCTGCACACCACGTTCGGGCTGAACACTGCGGTCGTCGGGGCAGTGCTCGCGGTCTTGACCGCGGTCGTACTACTGGGCGGCATCAAGTCGATCAGCAATGTCACCGCACTGATGGTGCCCATCATGATCATCTTCTATCTGGTCGCCGGCTTCGTGGTCCTGAGCATCAACTGGCAGGGCATCTTGCCGGCGCTCGGGCTGGTCTTCACCGACGCGTTCACCGGCACCGCCGCGGTCGGCGGTTTCACCGGAGCTGTCGTCGCGCAGGCGATCCAGTTCGGCATCGCCCGTGGCATCTTCTCGAACGAGTCCGGGATGGGTTCGGCTGCGATCGTCGCCGCAGCCGCCAAGACCAAGCATCCGGTGCGCCAAGGCCTGGTGTCGATGACCCAGACCTTCATCGACACCATCATCGTGGTCAGCATGACCGGTCTGGTCATCCTGACCACCGGGGTTTGGCGCAACGGTGCGACGGGGGCGGCGCTGACTGCGGAAGGATTCAGCACCGGCCTGCCCGGCACCTGGGGTGGCGCAATCGTGTCGATCGCGATCGTCTTCTTCGCATACTCCACCATCCTAGGCTGGGCCTACTACGGCGAACGCAACATCGAGCGACTCCTCGGGCTGCGGGCTGTCGTCTGGTACCGGGTGCTGTTCAGCGCCGTGGTCTTCGTCGGTGCCACCGTGGAACTCGACCTTGTCTGGACGTTCTCAGACATCGCCAATGGTCTGATGGCGTTGCCCAACCTGGTCGGTCTGCTGATCTGCTCCGGCCTGATCGCCCGCGAAACCAAGGCGTACCTCGCCGTCGACCCGACGCTGGAGCATGAGCCGCCAGTCTCGACCCTGGACGGGGTGGCTGAACTGGAATCGCTCGCCGGCGCCCGGAGTTGAGTTCGCAGGCGCTGTCCCGCGTCCCCGCGACGCTGCCGGGAACGCGGGACTGCCTGCAGGCTCAGAGGCTGTCGCCGAAGTCAGCGCGGAAGCGGCTGACCAGTTGCGCTGGCCAGCCGGTGATCGGGGCCAGTCGTCCATAGAAGAAACGCAGGATCTCGGGTTCCTCCACCCATTGCATGCCGCCGATCAGCCGACGCTGCTGGTAGAGCCAGTCGATCCGGTCGATCGCGTAGTTGACCTGCGACAAGGTGAAGACCCTGCGGGGTAGGGCGAGCCGGACGAGTTCCATGTGTGCGAGCGGTTCGACCCCGTTCGC
>JAAYVP010000255.1 GCA_012517115.1 Brooklawnia sp.
ACCGGCGCCGGCAAGTCGACGTTGATCAACTCACTGATCGGCCGGGTCGTCTCCGAGACCGGTGTGATCAGGCCAACCACGCGCTCGCCAGTGCTGGTTTTCAACCCGTCCGACGAACACTGGTTCTCCGATGAGCGGATTCTGCCCGGACTCATCCGGTCACGGGTGGCGAGCCAAGACCAGCGGTCCCTGCAACTGGTTCACGAACCCACCTTGCCTCCCGGTCTGGCCTTGCTGGACGCCCCCGACATCGACTCGGTCGTCGAACTGAACCGGATGCTGGCCACTCAGTTGCTCGACGCCGCTGACCTGTGGCTGTTCGTCACGTCGGCGGCACGCTACGCCGATGCCGTGCCGTGGGAGTTCCTGCTGGCGGCTTCTGAGCGAGGGGCCTCCATCGCCGTGGTGCTCGACCGGGTGCCGCCCGGCGCGATGGGCGTGGTGCCACGTGACCTGGGTCGGCTCATGACCGAGCGTGGGCTGGCTGAGGCGCCACTGTTCGCGGTGCCCGAGACGGTCGTCGACCACTTGGGGCTGCTACCGGACGCCGCGGTGGCGCCGATTCGTACCTACCTGGCGACGCTGTCGGCTGACAAGGACGCCAAGGAGCGGGTCGTCCGCCGAACCCTTGACGGCGCCATCGCGTCGCTGGCGGCACGGGCCCCAGAGGTCGCTGACGCCGTGGACGCTCAGGTGGCGGCGGTCGCGTTGCTGCGCGAGGACGCGGAGAAGTCGTTCGCTGAAGCCGTTCGGACCATCCGGGTGCAGTCCGCAGATGGCACCCTGCTGCGCGGCGAAGTGCTGTCGCGGTGGCACGACTATGTCGGCACCGGCGACCTGATGCGCACCCTCGATCAGAAGGTCAGTCGACTCCGCGACCGGGTCGTCGGTTTTCTCGCCGGGCACTCCCAACGGGCCGAACAGGTTGGAGTGGCAGCCGGCAGCGGCCTGGAGGCGCTCATCGGCGCCGAGGGAGCGGCGGCCAACGAACGGGTCGCCTCAGCCTGGCAGGCTCATCCTGCGGGTCGCCAGGTGCTGGCCGAGCATCCCGAGCTGACCCGATCCAGCGGCGAGTTGCCGGCGCACGTAGCCCGGGCGATCCGCGATTGGCAGTCCGATGTGCTGGCACTGGTCGGCAAGGAAGGTGCCGGCAAACGAACCACGGCACGAATCGCGGCCTACAGCGTGAACGGTGTCGGGGCGGCCTTGATGCTGCTGATCTTCTTCAACACCGGTGGCATCACCGGCGCCGAAGGTGGGGTTGCGGCGGGGACGGTGGTACTCGCTCAGCGGCTGCTGGAGTCGGTCTTCGGCGATGAGGCCGTGCGACGGCTGGCGGAGACTGCGAAGCAAGACCTGGACGCCCGGGTCGAAGGCCTGATGGCCAGCGAGTTGGCGCGTTTCACCGCTGTGTTAGACCGGCTGCCCGTCAATAGCAGACACGCCGAGGACATTCGACAGGCCGTTGCCGATGTCGCGCGGGAACGCCAGCTTGAAGCTGGTCGACAGTTCGCCCCGCCGCTGGGCGACGTGCCGGAACTCGACAGCGGCGAAACGACTGCGGTCACTTCCGAAACCGCCCACGTCGAACTCACCACAGTGGGACCTTCGCTCACCGCCGAGGTGGTTGAGGCTGAACTGGTGCCGGACGAAAGGGCCGGGCGGTGACGGTGGCCAGGCGTGTTCAGGCGGCAACACTGGGCGAGCGGGTCGAGAGCCTGCTGGACGCGGCCGACCTAGCGTCCGGTCGACTTGACGTCGCGGCCGTCGACGAGGCCCGCAGAGTTGCCAGGCAAGTGGACCGCCGGCTTGCCTTCGCTGGCGATGACACGGTGGTCGCCTTGGCGGGGGCCACCGGCTCCGGTAAGTCCAGTCTCTTCAACGCCATCTCGGGCACGAGGCTAGCCGAGCCGGGATTGAAACGCCCCACCACGAACAAGGCGATGGCGGCCTACTGGGGTCCGGAGTTGCCTGCCGACCTGCTCGACTGGTTGGACGTGCCGAGGCGACACCTTGTGCAGGGCGACGACCCGGCGTTCAACGGCTTGATCCTGGTCGATCTACCTGACCACGACTCCACCGAGACGGCACACCGCCAAGAGGTCGACCGCCTGGTGAAGCTGGTCGACATGCTGATCTGGGTGGTCGACCCGCAGAAGTACGCCGACGCCGCCCTGCACAACAACTACCTGAAGCCGCTTGCCGGACACGCCGACGTGATGCTCGTGGTGCTCAACCAAGCCGACCGACTCACCACCGACCAGCTTCGACAGACCATGCGCGACCTGCGGAAGCTGCTCGACTCCGAGGGTTTGGGGGAGGCGCCGCTCGTCGCGGCCTCGGCGCTGACTGGCCTGGGTGTCGAATCGTTACGGAAGACTATTGCGGCGGCGGTCAAGGGCAAACATGCCGCGGCCGCCCGGCTCGCCGGCGATGTGGCAAGGGCGGGCCACGACCTTCGCGAAGCCTACGGCGATCAGAGAGTGTCGCAGAAGGTGCCGGACGCCCGGGCCCGCCAGCTCAACGAGTCGTTGGCGCAGGCGGCAGGCGTCGATATCGTGCGCGACGCGGTCCTGCAGTCCACCAGG
>JAAYVP010000028.1 GCA_012517115.1 Brooklawnia sp.
CGAGCAGGCCCGTGCCGAAGCGGCCACGATTGGTGCGGAGTTGGCGGCAGCCAAGGCGCAGCGCGACGCCGCGGTCAAGCGCGCCGAAGAATTGGGTGCCGACCGGGCCTCGCTGGTCCAACAGTTCAAGGTCTTGTCGGCCGAGACGCTGAGAGAACAGGGCCTGCAGGCCGACGCGGTGGCCGAGCAGCGGCTGCGAGCCACCCGCGAGTTGATGGGGCCGGTCGAGAAGAGCCTGCTGCAGCTCAACGAGCGGATCATCCAGGTCGAGAAGGAGCGCAGCCAACTGAGCGCCGGCCTGCGCGAGCAGGTCAATGCCGTGGTGGCCACCAGCGAGAACCTGCGGCGAGAAACCAGCGCCCTGTCCACCGCGTTGCGTCGTCCACAGGTGCGCGGCGCTTGGGGTGAGCTGCAGCTCAAGCGCGTCGTCGAGATCGCCGGCATGCTCGACCACTGCGACTTCTTCGAGCAGGCCAGCGAGACCACCGCTGGCGACGCGAAGGTGCGGCCTGATCTGAAGGTGATGCTTGGCGACGACAAGTTCGTCTTCGTCGACTCGAAGGTTCCACTCGCGGCCTACCTGGACGCCATGGAGACCGAAGTGGCCGAGCAGCGGGCGGCCAGGCTGCAGCAGTTCGGCGAACACGTGAAGATGCACGTCGACAAGTTGTCGGCCAAGCAGTACTGGACCGTCGACACCAATTCGCCCGAGTTCGTGGTGCTGTTCATCCCGAGCGAGGCCCTAGGCGCTGAGGCGCTGGCGCAGCGCCCAGACTTGCACGAGTACGCGGCTGGCAAGAACATCATCCTGGCTACTCCGACAACCTTGATCGGGCTGTTACGGGCAGTTGCGTACGGCTGGAAGCAGGCCGCGCTGGCGGAGTCCGCCGCAGAGGTCTTCGCGCTGGGTCGTGAGTTGCATGATCGGCTGAGCACCATGGGTGGCCACTTCAACAAGCTTGGACGCGCGCTGGCGTCGTCGGTGACCGCCTACAACTCCACGCTGGGTTCGTTGGAGGGCCGGGTGTTGGTCAGCGCCCGCAAGATGCGCGACCTTCGGGTCACCGACAGTGAGCTTGCTGCCTTGAAAGGCGTGGACGAGTCACCAAAGCTGTTGAGTGCCCCCGAACTGCTGGGCGATGCCGCCGCTGGCGAACTGGTGGCCGGGCCCCTGCAGCCAGCGGGTCCGGGCGTCCTGCGGCGGATGAGCTGAACTGTGCAACTGTCCGAGGCACCTAGACTGGCAGCCATGACGCAAGCAGATCTGCACGCACCCTCCGGCAAGCGTGTGGTGGTCGCCGCCCCTCGCGGATACTGCGCGGGTGTCGACCGGGCTGTCGTGACTGTTGAGAAAGCTCTGGAACGCTTCGGCGCGCCGGTCTACGTGCGCAAGCAGATCGTTCACAACAAGCACGTGGTCGAAGGGCTAGAAGCCAAGGGCGCCATCTTTGTCGACGAACTGCACGAAGTGCCGGATGGCGCACTGGTCATCTTCTCCGCACACGGCATCTCGCCGGCGGTGCGGGCAGAGGCCCAACGGCGGGGCCTGAACACCATCGACGCCACGTGTCCGCTGGTCACCAAAGTGCACCACGAGGCCAAGCGGTTCGCCGATCAAGGGCTGCCGATCCTGCTGATTGGCCACGCCGGCCACGAAGAGGTCGAAGGCACCACCGGCGAAGCTCCCGAGAACATCACGCTCATCCAACATCCGGCCGATGTCGACGGCATTGACCTGCCCACCGACCAGCCGGTGGCGTGGCTGTCCCAAACCACGCTCAGTGTCGACGAGACGGCCCAGACAGTCGATAGGTTGCGTGAGCGATTCCCGAACCTGGTCGACCCGCCGTCCGATGACATCTGCTACGCGACCCAGAACCGGCAGGACGCGGTGCGGCAGATCGCCGCGCACTCCGACCTGATGATCGTCGTCGGCTCCAGCAACTCGTCCAACTCGGTGCGGCTGGTCGAGGTGGCGCTGGACGCTGGAGCGAAGGCCGCCTACCGCGTGGACGACGCGTCCGAGCTTGACATCGCCTGGTTTGCCGATGTCACACAGATTGGCGTCACCTCCGGCGCTTCGGTGCCGGACTCCCTGGTTGTGGGGGTGTTGCAGCGCCTGGTGGAGTTTGGCTTTCCCCCGGCAGTCGAGGAGAGACTGGTGGAGGAATCGCTGACCTTCTCGTTGCCGCCGCAGCTGCGTCCGCACGACAGCCGCGGCCGGCGGCGCTGATGCCCGCCGGACCCCCAAGCACGGCACGCAATTCCCCCGAGAACCCGCAGCCGCTCGGCGCCGTCGTCGAACAGGTCAAGGTCTGGGTGGAACGCTGCGGCTGGATCTGGGTACAGGGCCAGGTGATCGAATTGCGTCGACGCACCGCCCCCACCCAGTTCTTGACCCTGCGCGACTCTCGAAGCGATCACTCCGCGAAGCTCACCTGCAGTTCGACGGTCCTGGACGCGGCCGGCCCGCTGACCGAAGGCATGACGGTGCTGGCCTGCCTCACCCCTCGGGTCTGGTCGAAAGACACCAGCCTGTCGTTCGAATGCGCTGAACTGCGGATCGCCGGCGAGGGGCGGCTCCTCGTCCAACTCGAACAACTCAAACGCAAGCTGCAGGCCGAAGGGCTCTTCGATCCGGTCCGCAAGAAGCGACTGCCGTTTCTACCCAGGGTGATCGGGCTGGTGACAGGGGCAGACAGCGCCGCCGAGCGCGACGTCTGCGAGCACATCCGGCGACGTTGGCCGGGCGCCCGGATACGCGTCCGGCATGCGCTCATGCAGGGCCCGGATGCGGCCGCCGATGTCATGCGCTCGTTGGCGGAACTGGACGCCGAGCCCGCCGTAGACGTCATCATCGTCGCCCGTGGTGGCGGCTCGTTAGAAGACCTGCTGCCGTTCAGCGATGAGGGGCTGGTCCGCGCGGTTGCAGACACCCGCACCCCAGTGGTTAGCGCGATCGGCCACGAACCCGACAACCCGATCATCGATCTGGTCGCCGATATCCGCGCCTCCACCCCGACCCACGCCGCCAAGCTCGTTGTCCCTGATGCCCGGGAGCAAGCCGAGCAGGTGCGGGTGAACCTGGGTCGGCTGCGCCAAGCGATCATCGCACGTCTGACGGGTGAACAGCAGGCCCTCGACCTGCTGCGTTCCAGGCCGGTGCTGCGCGACCCCACCGGCGGTTTCGTCGCCCACCAAGAGTGGCTGGACGCCGCCCGCGGTCGCCTAGACCGGGCGATCGACCGCCGGCTGGTCGACGAGCAAACCGCGGTTGCCCACGCACTGCGTTCGGTGCGGACGATGTCACCGAAGGCCACGCTAGAGCGTGGCTATGCAGTTGTGGCGGACGCCGAGGGCAACTCGGTGACATCAGTGACACAGGTCGACGCCGGCGACCAGCTCTTGCTGTACCTGTCGGACGGGCAGGTCGTCGTCGAAGTCGACTACCAGGAGGCGAAATGAGCTCACCCGAGCCGCAGATCGGTTACGAACAGGCCCGCCAGCAACTGCAAGAGATAGTCACCAAGCTGGAATCGGGCGGTGTCCCGCTAGCGGAGTCGATGCAGTTGTGGGAGCGGGGCGAGCAGTTGGCCGCGATATGCCAGCAGTGGCTGGACGGCGCCAAGGCGAAGGTTGAGGACGCCCGGCGGGCAAACCAGCCGAACTAGACAGCGCCCGGCGCAGGGGCCGCAGCACTACTCCCACTCGATGGTGCCCGGCGGTTTAGGCGTGGTGTCGTACATCACCCGGGTGACGCCGCCGACTTCGGTGATGATTCGTAACGTGATCCGCTTGAGCAGGCTATACGGCAGTTCTGCGACTTCGGCGGTCATCGCGTCCACACTGTTGACCGCACGCACCACGATGGCGTGCCCGTAAGTGCGGGCACCGTCGACGACGCCGACCGCCCGGCCACCCGGGCAGACCGTGAAGTACTGCCAGATCTCATGCGCCAACCCTGCGCCAGCGATCTCGTCGCGCAGGATGGCATCGGATTCACGAACCATCCGAACCTTCTCGCGGGTTAGCGCGCCAACAACCCGAACCCCCAGACCTGGCCCGGGGAAAGGCTGGCGCCAGACCATCTCATGCGGCAGGCCGAGCAGTTCTCCCGCGACGCGCACCTCGTCCTTGAACAAGTACTTCACCGGCTCGACCAGTTCGAAGTCGAAGTCGTCGGGCAGCCCCCCGACATTATGGTGCGACTTGACAACTCCCTTGTCAGACTGAGATTCGAGGATATCCGGGTAGATGGTGCCCTGCACCAGGTAGTCGATCTGGCCAAGCCGGGCTGCTTCGTCCTCGAAGACGCGGATGAACTCCTCGCCGATGATCTTGCGCTTCGCCTCGGGATCGTCGACGCCATCGAGCTTGTCGAAGAAGCGGTCCTGGGCGTCCACCATGATCAGATGCATACCGAAGTGGTTGCCGAATAACTCACGAACCATCTCAGGTTCACCGGCCCGCATGAGACCGTGGTCGACGAACAGGCAGGTCAGCTGGTCGCCGACCGCCCGGTGCACGATCGCGGCGCACACGGAACTGTCTACCCCTCCAGACAGTGCACAGAGCACCTGCCGGTCGCCCACCTGCCGGCGTACCTGGTCGATCATCACGTCGACATACTGCTCGATAGTGCCGTTGAACCCGGTGCGGGTGGCCAGTGAATCGCGCTCCATGGCCGCCCATGCTAGGGCATGGGCCTCACAACTCTTCGAGCATCTCGGTCACCAACGCAGCGATCGGCGAACGCTCCGAGCGGTTCAATGTGACGTGCCCGAACAAGGGGTTGCCCTTCAGCCTCTCCACCACAGCGGCGACACCGTCGTGACGTCCGACCCGCAGGTTGTCTCGCTGGGCGACGTCGTGGGTGAGCACCACACGCGAGTTCTGGCCGATCCGGCTGAGCACGGTGAGCAGCACGTTGCGTTCCAGCGACTGGGCCTCGTCCACGATCACGAACGCGTCGTGCAGCGAGCGACCACGGATATGGGTGAGCGGCAACACCTCGAGCATCTCGCGCTGCTCCAACTCGTCGATGACGTACTTGTTGGTGACTGAGCCGAGCGTGTCGTAGACCGCCTGGCCCCACGGGCTCATCTTCTCGTCCGCAGTGCCCGGCAGGTAGCCGAGTTCCTGGCCGCCCACCGCGAACAACGGCCGGAAGACCATCACCTTGGCGAACTGGCGGCGCTCCATCACCATCTCAAGGCCAGCACACAACGCCATCGCCGACTTCCCGGTGCCGGCGCGTCCGCCGAGACTGACGATGCCAACGGTCGGGTCGAGCAGCAGGTCGAGCGCGACGCGCTGCTCGGCGCTGCGCCCATGGACGCCGAATGCCTCCAGATCGCTCCGGATCGCCTTGACACACCCGTCGGCCAACCGGCGACCGAGTGCCGCACTGCCCGGTGCCCGAAGCACCACCCCCGAGTTGACGACGATGTCGGCAGCGTCCGGGAGGTCTACCGAGCCCGACCGGAAGACCTCGTCGACAACCGACGATTCGACCTCGATTGTCGTCATGCCAGTCCAGCCGGAATCCTTCACCTGTTCGTTGCGGTACTCTTGGGCCTCCAGCCCCATGGCGGCGGCCTTGACCCGCATCGGCAGGTCTTTGCTGACCAGCACCACATCTCGGCCCTCATGCGCGTAGTTCAGGGCGACCGCAAGGATCCTGGTGTCGTTGTCGCCCAGCCGGAAACCGGTGGGCAGCCGGTCGATGTCGGTGTGATTCAACTCGACGTGCAGGTGGCCGCCTTCCGGGTTGACGCGGATCGGATTGTCGAGCCGGCCATGGGCCTGGCGGAGGTCGTCCAGCAGCCGCAGTGCAGTCCGTGCGAAATAGCCCAGTTCCGGATGGTGCCGCTTCGCCTCAAGTTCGGTGATCACAACGATCGGCAGAATCACGTCATGTTCAGCGAACCGCAGGACAGCCCGGGGATCACTCAGCAAGACCGAAGTGTCTACCACATAGCTCTTGGTCGTGGTGGGGGCAGCGGTTCGGCCAACGATTGGGGCCAACAGATCGATTCCTCGCTCCATGACATGACGGTAGGCGTCGACGCCGACGAAATCGGTAGGCCGGTCGGTGTGTTCGCCAGATCCTCGCGCGCTCCCGGCGGCCCCGGTCAGCCGACGGCCAGCAGGATAGCCACCCAATGGCAGATCGCGCCCAGAATCGTCCCGGCGTGGAAGATCTCGTGGAAGCCGAACCATTTCGGGCTCGGGTTGGGACGCTTGCGCGCGTAGACCACCGCGCCCAACGTGTAGCAGACGCCACCCGCGAACAGTAGGATGACCACCGCCGGGCCGCCGCTGAGCCAGAAGCTGGGCAGCCAGAACAGCGCCACCCAGCCCATCGCGATGTACAAGGCGACGTACAACCAGCGCGGCGCACGCAGCCAGAACGTCCGGAACAGCACCTCGGCCAGCGCGCAACCCCAGATCACGCTCAGCAGGACCACGCGGGAAGTACCCTCCAGCAGGGCCAATGCCAACGGCGTGTAAGTGCCGGCGATGAAGACCGCGATGTTGGAGTGGTCTACTCGCCTCAGCACCGCCTCCACCTTCTCGCTCCAGCGCCCCCGGTGGTAGACGGCCGAATGCCCGAACAGCAAAACCGCGGTGAGGGTCCAGATCGCGCAACCAACACGCACCAGCGGGTCGTCGGCGAGGATCAGAAGCAGCAGTCCGCCGATCAGCGCGATGGGTGTGTTGATCATGTGCAGCACACCACGCAGCTTGGGCTTGATGAGGGACGCGGCAGCGGCGACGCTCAGGCTTTGCGGGGTGCCCGAGCTGGCGTCCTCCTTGGACTCAGTGAGCGCCTCATCGCGCCCGGCCAGCGGCCCAGCCTCGCGCAGGTCGTGGTTCATGGAATCCACCGTACTCCCAGGTGGCTTGGGCCAAGAAAGCCGATCACTGGGCCGCGGCCTCGCTACGCTTGCCGCATGGCCAACAAGGTGGTGAACGCGGTCGAAGATGCCGTAACCACGTTGCTTGACCGGGCCCCCCGGGGGCTGGCCCGGGTCATGTACCGCTTCTACGAGAACCGGCTGCGGAGCGAATTCGATCCCGCTGCGCTGCCCCAGCACGTCGCCGTGTTGGCCGACGGGAATCGGCGCTGGGCCCGCCTGAACGCGCCCGGGCAGCCTGTCGAGATCGGCTACCAGGCAGGCGCGGACAAGCTGAAGCAATTCGTCCGGTGGTGCGACGAGGTGAAGATACAGGTGGTCACCTTGTGGGTCTTGTCCACCGACAACCTGAGGCGCTCCAAGGACGAGGAACTGCTGCCATTGCTGAGGGTCATCGTGAACCTGGTGGACGAGTTGGCCGCCACCGGCAAGTACCAGGTGATGGTGGTCGGCGACTTGGGGTTACTGCCCGCCGACAGCGCCGCCGAGTTGACGAGGGCCGCCACCGCCACCCAGCGTGTTCGCGGCATGCACGTCAATGTGGCAGTCAGTTACGGTGGCCGTCACGAACTGCGCGATGCCGTCCGCTCGCTGCTCGCAACAGAGGCGGCGGCGGGCAACACGTTGGAGTCGCTGGCGGAAAGCCTCGAAATCGACCAGATCTCCGAGCATCTGTACACCAAGGGGCAACCTGACCCTGACCTCATCATCAGGACCTCCGGCGAGCAACGGCTCAGCGGCTTCCTGATGTGGCAGTCTGCGCACAGCGAGTTCTACTTCTGCGAGGCCCTGTGGCCAGACTTCCGGAAAGTCGACTTCTACCGGGCGTTGCGCTCGTACTCCGACCGGGAGCGCCGGTTCGGCAAGTGAGCCCGACTCATTCGGTTCCCGCCCAGAGCAGGCCCCGCAGGTCGGCCCAATCAGTGGTGGGCTCCTGGCAGGTCACACCACGGCAGACGTAAACAGTGGGTTGTTCGTTGCGCATGCTGCGTCCGGTGAACAGATCGCCGAAACCTTGCGTGCCGACCGGCGCAGAGACCACCACGCTGCCCCACGGCGCCAGCCGCCAGGCCGCCCGGGCGTGCTCAGACATCGGGTCTGCGGAGTCGTCGACCACCACCACTTCGGCCGGCCCCCAGTCGCGCTGGGCCTCAGCGTCCGACAGCAGTTCGGCGAGCCCCCAGCCGGAATGCCTCGGTGAGGCTGCCAGCACCGAGTGCAAGCTTGCCAGAGCGCCGTCCGCCAGCGTGGCCAAGTCGGGACGCTCGCCGAGCCGGGCCGCCGCCCGCAGCGCCACGACCATCAGCGAAGTGCCGCTGGGCAGCGCCTCATCGTCCTTACGCTGGGGACGCTCGAATAGTTCCGGCGAGGCTGCCGCGTCGTAGAAGCC
>JAAYVP010000256.1 GCA_012517115.1 Brooklawnia sp.
CAATCCCTTGCGGAGCATGCCCACGTAGTTGGTAGCCCGACACATGCCACCGGTCTGGGTGATCGCCACCGACGACAGATCTGGGTCGGCGCCGCCGCTGACGAACTTGTTGATCAACTGGCCGACCACCATGATTGCCGGGTAACAGGCGTCATTGTGCACGTACTTGAGGCCGCACTCGACATCGGCGGCGCTGGCGTGCTCAAGCACCTCGACATTCAGCCCCGAGCGCTGGAAGACCGGCGCCAGCATGCGGAAGTGAATAGGTGCCATCTGCGGCGCATAAACAGTGTGGGTCTTGCGCTGCTCAAGCCCAAAGACCGGGTACTGCGTGGTGGTGTCAATCTCGGTGCCAGGCTCGCGGATCGGACGTTCTTTGGTGGCGGCCTGCAATGACCGCAGCCGGATCTTGGCCGCACCCAAGTTGGAGACTTCATCGATCTTGAGGACAGTGTAGACGTCGTCGGCACGCTCCAAGATTTCTTGCACTTGGTCGGTGGTGACGGCATCCAGTCCGCAACCGAAGCTGTTCAGTTGGACGATGTTCAGGTCGGGTTCAACACTCACCTGCGCGGCCGCCTCGTAGAGCCTGGTGTGGTAGCTCCACTGGTCACGTACCCGCAGCGGACGCGCCAGTCGGGAGGTGGCCATGCCGTTGGTCAGCGCATCCTCGCTCAGCACCACCATGCCCAGCGAGTTGATCACCTCGGGGATGCCGTGGTTGATCTCAGGGTCAATGTGGTATGGACGACCGGCCAGCACGATGCCGCGCATCTTGTTCTCACGCATGTATTGCAGGGCCCGGTCGCCTTCGGCCTTGATGTCGATCGCCACCTGGTCGAGTTCGTCGTAGCCGGCTGCGACGGCGGCCTTCGCTTCGGCGAGGCTGACATTCCAATCGGCGAAAACCTCCACCAACCGCTCGGCCAGCTTCTCGGGCTTATCGAGGCTGAGGTTCGGGTCGAGGAAGCGGATACCCTGGTCGCGCACCCGGTCGATGTTCTTGGCCAGCACCTGCGGATAGAACGCCACGACCGGGCAGTTGTAGTTATTGTCGGCGTCGGCGAACTGCTTACGCTCGTAGTTGACGCAAGGCATGAAGATCGTCTTGATGCCCTTGTCGATCAACCATTCAAGGTGCCCATGGGAAAGCTTGGCGGGGTAACAGACGTTCTCGGACGGAATGGACTCCATGCCGGTCTCGAAGAGGTCGTGCGAGCTGCGTCCCGAGATGACGACCTTGAAGCCCAGCTTGGTGAGAATCGTGAACCACAGCGGGTAGTCCTCGTACATGCCCAGGGCTCGCGGGATGCCGATCTCACCACGGGTGGCCGCGGCGTCGGTGAGGCGACGGTAGCCGAAGATGCGCTTGTACTTGTAGTCATAGAGGTTGGGCACCTCCGACTTCCTGGGCTTGGCCTCCAGGGACGCGCCGCGGTCACAGCGGTTGCCCGTGACTAGCCGGGTGCCGTCGTCGAAGTTGGTGATGGTGAGCTTGCAGTGGTTCTGGCAGAGCCTGCAGACCCGCTGCGAACTGGTCACCTCGAAGTCATCTAGGTTGCGCTCCATCAAGGCTGAGACCGCACCGGGTTCGTAATGCATCCGCGCAGTCAACGCAGCACCGTAGGCACCCATCAGACCGGAGATGTTGGGACGCACCACCTGGACGCCGGTCTGCAGTTCGAAGGCCCGCAGCACCGCGTCGTTGAGGAAGGTACCACCCTGGACGACCACCTTGTCGCCGAGTTCGCTGGTGTCGCGCACTTTCATCACCTTGTAGAGCGCATTTCGTACGACCGAGTAGCTCAACCCGGCCGAGATGTCACCGATCGAGGCGCCCTCCTTCTGGGCCTGCTTGACCGAGGAGTTCATGAAGACGGTGCAGCGACTACCGAGGTCGACCGGGGCTTGCGAGGCCAACCCGACCTTCGCGAAGCTGCGTACATCGGTGCCCATGGTCGAGGCGAACGTCTGCAGGAATGAGCCACAGCCGGACGAACAGGCCTCATTGACCGAGATCGAATCGACTGCGCCGTTGCGGATCTTCAGGAACTTCATGTCTTGGCCACCGATGTCGATCACGCTGGTGACCCCGGGACAGATGTCGGCGGCCGCCCGAAAGTGCGCCATCGTCTCGATTTCGCCCTCCTCGGCGTGCAACGCCGCCTTCACCAGCTCTTCGCCATAGCCGGTGACGCAGGTACGACCGATGAAGGCCCCCTCGGGCAGGTCGGCGATCAGCCGGCGGGCAATCCTGACGGCGGCGGCACTCGGGTCGCCCTCGTTGGAGCCGTAGGTTGAGTACCGGATGGTGCCTTCGGCGTCCAGCACCACCGACTTGATAGTCGTAGAACCGGCGTCGATGCCCAACCAGACCGGCCCGGTGAGCCCTGTCAAGTCGGACTGCGGGACGAAGGCCTGCGCGTGTCTGGTGTCGAACTCCTCACGTTCAGCGGCGTCCAAGAAAAGCGGACGCATGGTGCGGGTAGTCGTCACCACTTGGTTGGCGGCTTCCAGTTCGGCGGCCAGATGCGGCAGGCTGAGCGCCGGCCCCTGTGCCAGGAAAGCGGCACCCAGCGCGACATAGAGCTGGCCATTGCCCGGAGTCACGAAGCCGTCCACGTTATCGCCCAGTGCACGGGCGAACGCGGCGCGCAACTCGGGCAGGAAGTGCAGCGGCCCACCCAGCAGGATCACCTTGCCGCGGATCGGGTGCCCGCAAGCCAGGCCGGCAACGGTTTGGGTGGCGACAGCCTGGAAGACAGACGCGGCGATATCGGAATGGGCGGCGCCCTGGTTGAGCAGCGGCTGGACATCCGACTTGGCGAAGACGCCGCAACGTGAGGCGATCGGGTACAAGTTCTGGAAGCCGGCGGCTAGGTCATTGAGTCCGGACGCTTCCACCTTGAGCAGGCTGGCCATCTGATCGATGAAGGCGCCTGTGCCGCCGGCGCAGGTGCCGTTCATGCGCTGCTCGGGCACCGGATGTAGATAGGTGATCTTGGCGTCCTCGCCACCGAGTTCGATGATGACGTCGACGTCGGGGTTGAGCCGTTCGATCGCGGCCGTGGACGCGATCACCTCTTGGACGAACTGGACCCCCATGATCTTTGCCACGCCCAGCCCACCCGAACCGGTCATCGCCACCTTGACGCGGTCGTTCGGGAACTGGCGCTGAACCTCACGCAAGAGGTTGGCCAGTTCACCCCGAACGTCGGCGTTGTGCCGCCGGTAGTCACTGAAGACGACCTGGTCGCCGTCCGCCACTACCGCCTTGACGGTGGTGGAACCAACGTCAAGTCCCAAGGAAAGCGAGTTGCTGCTCATATCGTCCTTCATTCATCCGAACTCAGGCCAGAACGATCATTCTGTTCACGCACCAGACTAACTCACGGGGCGCGGCTGCTACGAATGGGCACGGCAACGGGGTGCGGGGCACGACCAGCCCCGGCTGCAGCCATCGTGCGTTTGGGAGTGCTGACGACTTCAGACGTTCGTCAGGACCCGGCTGCTGTCGATGGTTCGCGAGGATCTAGGGTAGCCAGGTGACCGAGAAGACCAACAGCCGCCAGGCGATCGTCGACGCAGCCGCCGAACTGATCCGCACCCACGGGGTTCAGGGCACGTCGATCGCGCGGTTGGTGGCCAAGTCCGGCACCTCCGCCGGGGCCATCTACCACCACTTCGCCGACAAGAACGCCGTGGTAGTTGCGGTCGCCCGGGCAACGATCGCCGGTCCACTTGCTGCGCTGAACGCCTACCGCAACCGGCCGGCATCCCCGGCCGAATTGGCGTCCTACGCGATGACCGCACTCGCGCTCGCCCCAGAGTTGGGTGATCTACTTGCCCAACTCGGTGCCGGCGCGGGCCTCGACGACGAACTCGGTCAGCAATTGCGAGCCGAGTTCGCCGCACTGCGCGACTCGCTCGAGCAGACCATGCTCGCCTGGGCGGCAGTCAACGATGTCAAGGCGGAGCGCGTCCGCGGCTACAGTCAACTGCTGGCCGGGCTCACTCTCGGCTATGCGTCCCAGCGGGTCTTGATGGACGGTTTCGATGAGGCTGCCTATCGGGGGCAGGCCGTCGAATTGCTGAAGCTTCCTGAGAGCAATTGATCTTATTCATAGACCCATACATTGGTGTTTCGAAACGTGCTGGGCCAGACTTGCAATTGTGGTGGGAGGCAGGCCCCGCAAGCTGGACGTGAGCGCCCAGTGGCTCCGTTCAGCGAGGCGGGCGGCGGCCTCCACCTTTACCGCCGCGACTGCCCTCTCACTGATGCTGGCAGGCTGCGCAACGACGGCAGAATCAGCCTCTGAGGAAGCGCCGGCAGGGCTGACCGGCACCAGTCCGAACCCGTCCGCGATCCCCAAGACGAACCTCACCGCGCTGGCCACCGACCTCAACTCACCCGCTGATTTGACCATCACCCCCGACGGCACCGTGCTGATCGCGGCCGGGAACCAGATCCTCCGCTACCGGGCCGATGAGCCGCTGACCGAGGTCATCCACGACCTACCTGCGACCGGGGCCCCGGGCATCATCGATCTCGCGCTGGCGCCCGATTTCCCAACCGACCCCAAGTTGTACATCTGCTATCGCACCGACACCGACATCCGGGTGCTGCCGTTGACTCTCAGCGCCGATTTGACAAGCGCGAAGCTGGATTCGGCGCTGCTCACCGGGTTGCCGCTCCCGCTCGATCCCAGCGACATCGGCTGCCAGATCGGATTCGACAGCGACGGACTGTTGTACGTGGGAACCTCCGACGGTGGCGACCCGAACGCCCCGCAGAGCCTTACCTCGGCCGGCGGCAAGATCCTGCGGCTGGATCCCGAGACCGCGGCACCCCCGACGGGCAACCCGTTCGCAGACCGCTCCTTGGACCCCATCACCAAGCTCATCTACAGCTACGGACACCGCTCGATCACTGGGATGGCTTGGCACCCCGTCAGTCACCTGCTGTACGCCATCGACCGGGGTCCCGGGCGCGAAGATGAGATCAACCTGATCGTCGCCGGCGGCAACTATGGTTGGAACCCGGCGTCACGCTCATCAACCAGTTACGCGACCGACGGTGTGCCGATGACCGACCTGGCCATCGGAAGCGCGCGTCCAGCCGCCTACAGTTCGGGGAATAGCTCCCAGAGGATGGGATCGGCGACCTTCGTCGCGGGTCTGCAATGGGGTCAGTTCGACTCGGATCTGGCAGTCAGCAACCTGACCGGGCCCCGCTTGCTCTTCATGCACGTCACCGGTGAGGTGATCGGGCAACCGATGACGTTGGACTCCGTCCCGCCCATTGGCGCCACGTCCGCGCTGGAGCAGCACCCGAATGGCAGCCTGCTGGCTTTGACTTCGGAAGACGGTCCCGACCGGCTGATCGAGGTCCGGGTCGTCAGCTGACCGCAGCAAGCGCGGACGCCACGGCTCGGCCGGCCACCATCGCCTCGGCCAACCCCACTCCCGGAGCGGGATCGGCTGCTCCGGTGACCGAGGCCGCCGCCGAACCGATAGCCCACAGGCCCGGCATCGGCCCGTCGACCCGCAACACGCTGCCGTGCTCATCGGTCAGCAATCCGCCCTTGGTGCCCTGATCGGCAGGAACCACCCGGACTGCATGGAATGGCGCGCTGCGCACCGCCCCCAGGCAGGGGTTGGGACGATTCGCTCGGTCACCGCGCGCCCGGTCCGCAGGACTCGCGCCACGCCCGAAGTCATCGTCCACCCCACAGCCGGCGAGCTGGTCGAATCGGTCGGCGGACGCCTGCAGTCC
>JAAYVP010000029.1 GCA_012517115.1 Brooklawnia sp.
ATGCGGACGGCCCCGAATCACCTGCTGGTCTATCGGGAGATCGGCGTGGTCCCCGGCAACCTCGGCGATGCTGTCGTCAAGGATGATGGCGGCACGGTGCGGTGACTCGCCCGCTTCGACGCACGCCACTGCCCGCAGGCCTGCTCCCATTCGTTCCGCGACTTCGACAGCGAATCGAGCTGCGTTGAGGCTTGGCCCCTCGGTGTCGATGCCCAGGGTGATCACGTGCTCACGCGCCACAGTCGATGTGCTCGGTACCACCAAGACCGGCCCCGGGGCTCGGGCCACCACGTCCGCAGCAACACTCCCGAGCGGGCTCGACAGCGTCGGATTCAGTCCGCGTGTGCCAATTACCACCAGCGCCCCAGCACGGGATTCCTCAACTAGTTGGTCGGCGGGCTGTCCGCCCAGGATGACGGTGTCGATCGTCAACTCCGGGTGAGCTGCGGCAAGGTCGGCTTGAAGCTTCTCGACCTGCGCCGGCAGTTCCGCCTGCGGCCCAGCTCCTTGCGCGAGACGACCGCGGCCGTGGTCACGGCCGGCGGCGCTCACCGTTGCGCTGACCGCGAGCAGACGTAGGTTAACGTCCAGCCGGTTGCACCAGTCTGCTGCCCAACGGCACGCCATCCGAGACTCTGGAGAACCGTCGAAACCGCAGGCAACTAGGTCAGATACAGGCATCGGTGCTCCTCAATAGCGCAGCAGTGCCGCTGCCCGGCGAGCACTGTCCTCCAGAGCATGCACCTCACCGCCCATTCGCAAGGTGAGTTGGGCAGCCTGTTCGAGCCGTGGATCATCCAAGCCGGCACGTGTGGACAGGAACAGCGAGTCAACCCGGCCCTCACCAGCGGCTCGGACGATCTCGTGGGTGTCTAGCAATGCCTGGTCGTTGGCCCAAGCATTGCTGATGCGTTCGGTTGCGATGTCCAACGGCAGACGTTTGGTGTCGCGAACGATGGGCCATGCAAGTTCATGCAATTCGTGAGGAGGCGTCTTGTCGTGACTGCCGGTCAACGTCGGATCGATGATCGCAGCGTTTCCACTGATCTGCCGGAACTCGTTAGCGACGGCGATGGTTCCGGCCAACAGCAGGGGTGCAACTGGCTCGCCACGCAGCCGTTCGTCCAGTCCGGCGGCCACCGCACGCAGGTAGCGAGTGGTGGCGTTGCTGCCCAAGCCGTCATCGCTGGAATGGCCGTGGTACAGCGAACCGTCGCGAGACGAGGAATGCTGAAGATGCTTCTGGTTTTCGACATGGCCGAAGACGCTGTCGTAGTCAGCTGGGATCGGGCCGAGGTCGGCTTCGCCCAGTGAGTTAACGGTGCCTTCCAGCAGGCGAACACTGTCGGCGCTCAAGGTGAGCACCCGGAACCGAGTGTCGTCCGACACAAATGGCACCAGGAGCGTCAACATCGGGTACTCAGATACCGCGACATGCTCTGGGACCTCGGCTGGTAACCGGTAGACCACCGGGTCCGGGCCCGAAGTGAGGACGACCAGGCCACCGGTCTGGTGGCGCCAGAAGTCAAGGTCGCCGGAGATGACGTCCAACGCCGCCTTGATCGACCCGCGGTTGGCTTCGTCCACCCCTTGCTCGGCGAGTTGCCCGACGGCGGCGGAGACTAAATTGCGGAACCGGATCGGATCCTGCCGGGTTTCGGGTCCGGTGCGATGGGTGGGCATCGAGATCGTCACCCAAACCGGGCCTGCCTGCTTGGCCAACTGACGCAATTCGTCCAGGCTTACCTGGTCGATGTAGTCGAGCTGATCGGTCATGGCGGTGTGTCCTTTCTGAGAGGAGGACTACGTCGGGATTGAGTTCGCTTGTCGCAGCGGAAGGGTGTCAGTCCAGCCTATGCCGTTCCCGGGGTCTTGGCTGGGCCCGAAGACAACGAAACCAGGTCCTGAAGTGTGTCTGCGAATATGGCAACGCCCCACCATGACGACGCATGTGTGGGGCGTTGCCAGTCGTAGGGCAACCAGTTTCGGCGGTCTTCGCCTACAGGTTGATCATGTGGCCGCCCACACCCTCCGCGACCTCTTTCAGCGTCTCCGATAGCGTCGGGTGGGCGTGTACAACGCGGGCCACCTCGTCGGCAGTCAGGTCCCATTGCTGGGCCAGCTGGTACTCCGGCAGCAGTTCGGTGACCTCTGGGCCGATCATCGAAAGGCCGAGGATCTCGTTGTACTGGGCTTCCACGACCAGCTTGACGAAGCCGACCGTCTCACCCATCCCTCTTGCTTTGCCGTTGGCGGAGAACGGGAACTTGGCCACCTTGACCTGATAGCCGGCGTCCTTCGCCTGCTGCTCGGACAGGCCGAACGAGCCGATCTGAGGCTGGCAGTAAGTGGCCCGGGGAATCATCGTGTAGTTGACCGGCATGGTCTCGGCGCCTGCGATGGTCTCAGCAGCGACCACGCCTTGCGCTTCAGCGGTATGGGCCAGCATCATCTTCCCGGTCACGTCACCGATTGCGTAGATGCCCGCCACGTTCGTGCGGCAGTAGTCGTCGATCGCGATGGCGCCGCGGTCGGTCAACTCGACGCCAGTATTGTCCAGTCCGTAGCCAGCGGTCCGCGGTGCGAAGCCCATCGCCTGCAGCATCTTGTCGGCTTCCAGGACTCGCTGCTCGCCGCCCTTGGCCGGTTCGACGGTCACCCGGACGCCCGAGCCGGTGTCTTCGACGGCCTTGACGGCCGTGCTGGTCAGCACCTTGACGCCCAGCTTCTTGTACGCCTTGAGCAACTCCGCGCTGATCTCGGCGTCCTCAGTGGGCACCATCCGGTCGAGGAATTCGACGATGGTTACGTCTACCCCGTAGGCATTGAGCACATAGCCGAACTCGGTGCCGATCGCGCCGGATCCGCCGATGATGATCGACTTCGGGAGCTCCTCGGCGAGTATCAACTCCTCGTAAGTCCACACGTTGGCCGATCTCTGGGTGCCCGGCAGCAGCTTCACGGTGGCGCCCACGTCGATGATGCAGTTGTCGTAGGTCACCTGCTGGGTTGAGCCGTCGTTGCCAGCTACCTCAATGGTCTTGGCGTCGAGGAAGGTGCCCCAGCCGTCGAACTCGGTGATCTTGTTCTTCTTGGTCAAGTAGTGGACGCCCTTGGCTGACTTGTCCGCCACGTCCCGGCTGCGGTGGAAGGCCTTGCTGTAGTCGACGGAGATGTCGCCGGAGATGCCGTACTTGTCGGCCTCGCGCTGGACGATGTTGGCCAGCTCAGCGTTGCGCAGCAGCGACTTGGTCGGAATACAGCCCACGTTCAGGCAGACGCCTCCCCACCATTGCTTCTCGATGATGGCAGTCTTTAAGCCGAGTTGCGACGCACGGATGGCGGCTACGTAACCGCCGGGTCCGGCGCCGAGGACGACAACGTCGAAATGTGCGCTCATGGGCGGCAGTCTATTGGCATCGGCTTCGCGAAACGCGGTTGCCGCCGAGTTTGCGGTCATCTCACATGTGAGTTATATTCCAACCGTGACTCAGACCACATCACCGGCGAGCATCGGACGTTTGGTTAAGGACGCGCGCAAGCAGCGCGGCCTGACTCAGAACGAGCTGGCGAGCCTGCTCAACACCAGCCAGAGCGCGATCCACCGCATCGAGTCGGGCAACCAGAACCTGTCGCTCGAGATGATCAACCGGATCGCGAATGCGTTGGAGTCCCCCCTGATCGTTCCCGGTGGACGGACCTCGATGAACCTCAGGATCGACGGCGAGGTCTCGTTGTCCGGTTCGATCGAGACCCGCTCGTCCAAGAACGCGGCAGTCGCGCTGCTGTGTGCAAGCCTGTTGAACCGGGGACGCACAGTGCTACGCGGAATCGCGCACATCGAAGAGGTCAACCGCCTACTTGAGGTTTTGCAGAGCATCGGCGTCGAGGTCACCTGGTCGGTTGATGAGGCCGACCTCACCCTGGTGCGGCCAGCGGTTCTCGATCTGACTCGCATGAACATCGAAGCGGCGCGACGCACCCGAAGCATCATCATGTTCCTAGGGCCCCTGATGCACCTAGTCGGCGAGTTCAAACTGCCCTACGCCGGGGGATGCCAGTTGGGTGCTCGCACCGTGGAACCACACCTGCAGGTCTTGCGATCTTTCGGCCTAGACGTACAGGCAACCGACAGCTTCTACTGGGCGAAGACCACCCCCACCGCACAGGTCCAGCGCAAGATAGTGCTGACCGAGCGCGGCGACACCGTCACCGAGAATGCGCTGATGGCGGCTGCGCTGACACCGGGTGAGACGATCTTGCGAAACGCGTCTCCCAACTACATGGTGCAGGACCTGTGCGTCTTCCTGACCATGCTGGGTGTCGAGATCGACGGTATCGGGACAACCACTTTGCGCGTCCGTGGCCGCAGGGAATTGAACGCCGACGTCACCTACAGCATCTCCGAAGACCCGATTGAGGCAATGAGCCTGGTCACCGCAGCCGTGGTCACGAACTCGGAGTTGACGATCACGCGCGCCCCCATCGAGTTCCTGGAGATTGAGTTGTCCATCCTGCACGAGATGGGCCTGAAGCTTGATGTGGGCAACGAATACCGCTCCCACAACGGCTTTACCCGTCTGGTCGATCTCACGGTGAGGCCGTCACAGCTGCATGCCCGTCAAGATAAGATCCACCCGATGCCGTTCCCCGGCCTGAACATAGACAACCTGCCGTTCTTCGCGGTGATCGCCGCCTGCGCCGAAGGCCAGACGATGATCCATGACTGGGTCTACGAGAACCGGGCAATCCATCTGCTTGACCTCGCCAAGCTTGGTGCGAACGTGCAGTTGCTCGATCCGCACCGGCTTAACGTTGTCGGCCCAACGAAGTGGCGCGCCCGTGAGATGATCTCTCCTCCCGCGCTGCGGCCCGCCGTCTGCATCTTGCTGGCAATGCTGGCGTCCCGCGGCACTTCAACGTTGCGCGACGTCTATGTGATCAACCGCGGCTATGAAGACCTACCCGCTCGACTGAACAGGCTCGGCGCAAGGATCAGCACCTTCTCTGAGTGACGACCTGTGACGGTCTGCGGACGCAGCCGTTGACCTGACATCACAGCTGAATGGCGTCGAATCGATATCGTGGTTTGACGATATCGTCCTGCGCCTGGACCAGCGCCAGTTCCCGGCGTCCCAGTTCGTGGGTTCGCAGCAGCACCGAGTAGACCGTCGATGCGGTCATCGACAGTGACGCGCCGAGATCTCCGGTCTCGAGGAGGTTAGCTAGGAAGATGGCGGACGTCAGGTCACCCGATCCGGTGAACTTGCGGTCGATCAGCGGGGTGGTCACCTGCCAGGTCTGGGACGCGTCCTGCGCGATCATCCGCATCACATCGTTGTCTGCGTCCAGTCCGACTGCCGAGGTGACGAGCACCACTCGTGGACCACGGCTGCGCAGCGCGGCGGCCGCGTCCAGCACCTCGGCGATGGTGGAACTGGTCCGTTCGGTGAGGTAATCGAGCTCGAACAAATTCGGGGTCATGATGGTGGCCTGTGGGACGACGTGTTCGCGCATGAATTCCGGAATGCCCGGCGCAGCGTAGAAGCCACGATCGACATCACCCATGACCGGGTCACAACAGTAGATGGCCCGCGGATTGCGGGCGCGGGTCACCTCGACCGCCCGCAGGATGGTCCAGCCCATCCGGGGCGCGCCTTGGTAGCCTGACAGGACGGCATCCACTTCGGCTAGCACACCCAGATCGTCCACACCCTGAACCACATCGGCGACTTGGTCGGGGCTGATCACCGGGCCGCTCCAGGAGCCATAGCTGGTGTTGTTCGAGAACTCCACAGTGTGCACCGGCCAGACGTCGAGGCCAGCCCTGCGTAGCGTGAAGACGGCCACCGAATTGCCGGCGAAACCGAAAGTGACATTGGACTGGATCGACAGGATTTGCGCCACCGGCACAGTGTAGACCCGTTGAGATGGTTGACCCGGTGACGCCGGCGCCTGTCAGCCGCGTGGTGCCAGGTGTGGCCCCGGCTCGGCCTAGACTGACCTTCGTGAGTCGCGGCAGCACCAGATACGCCTACTTCGACGAACCGTTCGCGTGCCTGGCCCACCGGGGCGGCTACCTTGCACTCGCCGACGCCCCCCGCGAGAACAGCCTGTATGCGTTCGGGCGCGCTGTCCAGGCTGGCTACCGTTATCTGGAGACCGACGTGCACGCCACCCGGGATGGCCAGCTGATCGCCTTCCATGACTCCGTGCTCGACCGGGTCACCGACGCCACCGGGGTGGTGGCTAGCCTGCCTCTGCAGACCATTCGCCGGGCACTGATCGACGGCAAAGACCCGATTCCGACCCTGGATGAAGTGCTGGAATCATTCCCTGAGGCCAGCATCAACATCGACATCAAGGCTGCCGGCGCAGTCGAGCCGCTGGTGGCGACACTGCGTGCCCACCGCGCCGAGGACCGGGTCTGTGTTGCTTCGTTCAGCGCTGCCCGGTTGAAGCGCTTCCGGAAGCTGATGGGACCCCGAGTGGCTACCGGTCTGGCCGCGCCTTCAGTGGCCTGGGCGGCGTACGTACCGCTGCTACCCAGGTTGCGTCCACCGGCAGGCCAGGTATTCCAGGTGCCGGTGACGCAGTCGGTCAGGCGACGGGAGGTGCGCGTCCTGACCCAGCGGTTGATTGCTGCTGCTCGGGCGAACGACGTCAGGGTGCACGTCTGGACGATCAATGACCGACAGCAAATGCACGACTTGATCGATCTTGGCGTGGATGGGCTGATCGCAGATCGGCTTGATGTGCTTCGCGAGGTTGCGATCGATCGAGGTCTATGGTCTGCCTGAGATAGCGCGGTTTCGCCTCCCCAGCGGAACAATCTGTGGTGCGCTGGTGTTCACATCATTGCAGCCGGTTGGGTCGGAGGGAGGCCGAGGATGGCGGATCGTGCGCTGCGGGGCATGGGGTTGGGCGCCAAGAGCTTCGAGGACGAGGAGGGAGTCGAGTTCGCCGCCCGGCAGACCCTCGGGTTCGACTGCGAGCGCGGTCACCATTTCGAAGTTGCCTTCTCAACTGAAGCCGAACTGCCCACCGAGTGGGAATGCCCACGTTGCGGCTCACCCGCGCTGCGCAGTGATGGCACCCGCCCCGAGGAGAAGGACGTCAAGCCTCCCCGCACCCACTGGGACATGCTCCTTGAGCGGCGTTCGATCGCGGAACTGGAGGAGTTGCTGGCGGAGCGACTCGAAGAAGTACGCCGCACTCCCCACTACTGATCACTACGTACTACTGATCGTGATCACCGCGTACTACTGATCGGAATCCCGTGAGTTCATCTTCTCGAATTCGTCCGAGATCTTCTGGCCTACGCCCTTGACTTGGGACCAGCGCTTCTGCGCGCCCCATTGGGTGGTACGCAGCAGCGCCTCTCCGATGATGGAGCCGCTCATCTTCGAGACTCCGACCTCGCGATCGGGGAAGTAGATCGGCACTTCCACGACTTTGCCGCCAGCCGCGAGGACGCGGCGGGTCATGTCGACCTGGAAAGTGTAGCCCTTGGAGGCGACTCCGGTCAGATCAATCTTGCGCAGGATCGATGCCCGGAACGCGTTGTACCCGCCAGTGGCGTCACGGACCGGGATGTCCATCGCTATTTGGATGTAGATGTTGGCGAGTCGGCTGAGCAACTCACGCGAGCGGGATTGATCGGTCGTGCCGCCACGCATCCAACGGGACCCCTTCACCATGTCCGCGTCCTGCTCGCGGAGCGCGGCCAGCAACGAAGGCAATAGTTCTGGCTGGTGAGAGCCGTCGGCGTCCATCTCAACCAGGACGTCGTAGTTGCGCTCCAACCCCCACGCGAACCCGGCGAGATAGGCGGCCGCGAGCCCCTGCTTCCCGGCCCGGTGCAGCACATGGATCGCCGGATCCTCGGCAGCCATCCGGTCGGCGATAGCGCCGGTACCGTCGGGCGAGTTATCGTCGGCGATCAGGCAGTGTGCTGACGGCACGGCTTCGCGCAGCCGCTTGATGATCGGAGCCAGATTCTCTGCCTCGTTGTAGGTCGGTGTGATGACCAGAATGCGGTCAAGAGACTCGTTGCGCAGCGCCATGCTCGGAGTCTAGACCAGCGGGCGATGCCGAAATGCGGTGCGCAGCACGATGGTGGTGACGGTATTCACCGCCAGTTCACGCCTGATCCGGGTCAGCAACTCGTCCAACTCTTCCGCCGAACCCACCTGGGCCAGACATAGAAATGAGGCGTCGCCCGCCACTGAATAGCAAGACGTGATCTCCGGCAGGCTCGCCAAGTAGTTGGGCGCGCGGTCTTGGTGCTCCGCAGCCAGTGGCTGGATCTCGATGAAAGCGCTGAGTGCCCGACCGGCCGCGACGGGGTCGATGTCGGCGCGGTATCCGGTGATGATCCCCCGCTGCTCAAGACGGCGTACTCGCTGTTGAGCGGCCGAGGTCGACAGGCCCACGTGGCGTCCCAGTTCGGTGAACGACATGCGGCCTTCTCGCGACAGGAGGGCGAGGATCTGCTGGTCAGTCGGCTCCATGGCCTCATCGTGGCACCATGTTCTTTGTGCCTGGTTCGCCAACCCTCATCGTGGATACCGCGTCGCTGTACTTCCGCGCGTACTACGGTGTGTCGGCGAGCCTTGTCGACCGCTCGGGGCGTCCGGTCAATGCGGTCTACGGCCTGCTCGAGATGCTCACCCGGCTGGTCGAGGTCTACTCCCCCGCCGC
>JAAYVP010000257.1 GCA_012517115.1 Brooklawnia sp.
CACCGCTTGCATTCCCCACCAGAACTGGGTCAGTTCGAGCCCTTGCGTCCTCGGGAACTGCGGATGGCTCCTCAACTCGGAACGCACCTCGCATGGGTCCAAACCCATCGAACTCATCACCCGACGCACCGGCTGGTCGCGTGCTATCTCGCGGATCGCCGCCGGCACCTGGTATCTCTGTCGGGTGATGAAAAGGCCGGACAACGACTCGATGTCTGGCTCTGGCTGCTCGTCGCCGAATGCCGAGGCCCAGATTGGCGCCATCTCGGCACGTTCAGGGTGCATGGCCTGCTCTGCATGGGCCCGCCCCATGCTGGGCGCGAAACGTCCCTGGAAGCTGTGCAGTGCCACATCGGTCAGAGCCAGGTCGGCGATCATGGATGCGGCCCGCACCAGCGTCTCGTCGTCGGCATGGTCGATAAGCATCGCGAGAGCGGCAAGGTCATAGGCAAGGTAGGTGTTGGACAGCCACTCGCTGAAGCCGTAACGGAAGCGATCGGACAACCAGATCATCAATTGGCTCCGCGCGGCGCGCCAGTGGCGCGCTCCGATCCTTCCGTCGTTGCGGAAGACCTCGTCTGGGAAAAGCTGACCGGTCAGGTACTCAGCAGTCGCCGCGGTGATCTGATGGTTCTCGGTCCACAGCGCCATCGCATCGTTGCCCGGCTCGAGCAAGGAGAACCGGAAGTTGAGCACCGACTTGCGCGCTCGCGTGAAGACTGCGTCGGGCAGCTCGCTGCACAGCATGCATTTGAGCAGCAACAGGACTCGATGGTCGGCCAAGTAAAGCCGGGCGTCCACGAAGTCCGTCAATCGACGGACATAGGCGTCGTCAAGACCGCCGCTGCCAAAGACAGGCCACGGCTTGGCCCGGCGCTCGCCGGTCTGATGAATCTCCATCTGCACTGTCCCGGGGGCTCTCTGCTCTGCTGTCTTGACGCTAGCATCCCCAATCGGCAACGTCTGAACTGTGGGAGATCTGTGAGGTGCTTGACCACACTGCTGCCGGCCGGGCACAGCGCTGCCATCTAGATTGGAGCAATGGACTTCGGGCCGGAACTCGACGACGTGTCACTCGACGTGTCCTCGGCAGCGAGATGGTTCGACCTAGTGGTTGCGCTGGTGTTGACCGCCTGCACTGCCTTCTGGGGTGACCTGCTTGGCAGAGGGCCGCAGCGGGACGACTACCTGGCGTCGGTGGTCACCTCGATCGGATTGGTGATGCCGCTCGCGCTGCGGCGCCGCAACCCGTTGATCATGACCGGGCTGATGACGATCGCCGGGATGGCGCAGGCGTGGCTGGTCAGCACGCCGACCTGGGCGCTCATCGCGGTCCCAGTCGGCTGCTACTCGGTGGCCCGCTGGGTGGCCGGATACAGCTCGCGGCTGGTTGTGCTGTCCGGTGGGCTCGGCGCCATCGTCGGGCCGTTGCGTTGGACCAACATCGGCCCCACCAAGCTGGACCACTCGGAGCTACTGTCGGGTGTTGCCCCGCTGATGGCGCTGTGTCTGGCCTGGGTGGTGATCCCCTATCTACTGGGACGTCGGGATCGTGAGACAGTCATCGCCCGTCACGCTCACGAGAAGACGGAGCGGGAGCATTACCAAGCGGAGCTGGCTCGACGCGACCAGCAGACGCGAGCGGCCGAGATCAAGGTGCGCAACGAGATCGCTCGTGAGTTGCATGACGTGGTCGCTCACTCGCTGGGAGTCATCATCGTGCAGGCGAACGGCGGCAAAGCGCTGGCCCGCAAGCATCCGGAGGCCGCCGCCGAGGTGCTGGACACGATCTCGGAGACCGGACGCGAAGCCCTCGCCGAGATGCGGCGGATCGTCGGTGTGCTGCGGGCAGATCCAGACGCACCGGGTTCCGCCGAATTCCAGCCGGCACCGGGTTTGGCAGATATCCCGACCATGGTGGCGAAGGCCGGGGACCGCGTCCAACTCTCCATCACCGGCGTCCAGCCCACGGTCAGCGCCGCGCTGGGGGTGACGGTCTACCGGGTGGTGCAGGAAGGGCTGACGAACTTCCTCAAGCACGCGGGTCCGCAAGCCCACGCCACCGTGGCACTCATCTACCAACCCAACCTCATCAGCGTCGAGGTGGCCGATGACGGCCAACCCGGGCGCGGCATCGACCGACAGACCGGCAAGGCAACCGAACCCGGCTACGGGTTGCAGGGCATGGCGGAGCGAGTGTCGGCGATGGGCGGCGAGATGACGGCGCGTCCGCTCAGTGGCGGCGGCTGGGTGGTGCGGGCCGCACTGCCGACAACCGGCACCGGCTCCCACGGCGGTCAGCCGATCGGTAAGAATGGTGCCCAACACCAGCCACGTGGCCTCGAACAGAAGGTGGTCGAAGATGACTGAACCCTTGACGGTCTTCCTCGCAGACGACCAGTCCTTGGTGCGTAGTGGGTTCCGGATGCTGATCGACGCGGAGGACGACATGGTGGTGGTCGGAGAGGCCACCAACGGGCTCGGCGCGGTCACTGCGCTCACCGCTCGTCCAGCCAACGTGGTGTTGATGGATATCCGGATGCCCGAGATGGATGGCGTGGAGGCCACCCGGCGCATCGTGGCGGCCGGCCTGCCCACCAAGGTGCTGGTGCTTACCACCTTCGATCTGGACGAGTACGTCTTCGCAGCGCTGAAGGCGGGAGCGTCCGGATTCATGCTGAAGGACGCCCGGCCCGACGACCTGCTGAGCGCGATTCGCGCTGTCGCTGCGGGTGACGCGGTGGTGGCACCTAGCGCCACCAGGCGGCTGTTGCAGCAGGTGGTGCCGAAGCTGCCGGACGTGCCGGGGCACGATAGCTCGCGGCTTGACGTGCTGACCGACCGCGAACGTGAGGTGCTGGTCGAGATCGCCCGAGGCGCCACCAATTCTGAGATCGCCGCGAACCTGTTCATGGCCGAGGGGACTGTGAAAACTCACGTCGGACGGCTGCTCAGTAAGCTGAACGCCCGCGACCGGGTCGGCTTGGTGCTGATCGCCTTCGAAACCGGTCTGGTCGACTGAACCCGTAGCCGGTGGTGACCATCGGCCGAGCCCGACTACTGTGGTGCCATGGCTGACACACGCGTCGCGCTCCTGGGTCCGGGGAAGATGGGGGCCCCGATGGGGCTGAACCTGCTTAAGGCCGGTCACCGGCTGACCGTCTGGGCGCGCCGCCCCGAATCGGCCGCCAGGTTGGTGAATGCGGGAGCGAGCTACCAGCCGGTGCCCCGCGAACTCGCCTCCAACGATGTGATCATCGACATGCTGCAAGATCTCGCCCAGCTCGAACCGCTGCTGAGCGGCCCGGACGGGCTGCTGACGGGGGTGAGCGAGCCAGCCGTGCTGGTGGTGAGCTCGACGGTGTCGCCACAAGATGTGCGGACTCTGGCGGCCCGCGTCGGCCGCGAAACCAACAACTTGCTGCGAGTGGTGGACGCCCCGGTCAGCGGCGGCGAAGCCGGAGCCCAGAACGGCACACTGTCGATCATGGTTGGTGGCGACGAGGACGACGTCGCGAAAGCAATTCCGGTGCTGCAGGCCTGCGGCACCCCGGTGCACTGCGGCCCGCTGGGTGCCGGCGAGGTGGTTAAGGCCTGCAACCAGATGGTGGTGGGCATCACCATGGCTGCGCTCGCGGAGGCCGCGCTGATCGCCGAGGGAGCGGGCGTTGATCTAGGGCTGATGTTCAAGATGCTGTCGAAGGGTTGGGGTGGCAGCGCGGTCTTGGACGCGAAA
>JAAYVP010000258.1 GCA_012517115.1 Brooklawnia sp.
CGGCACCTGCTGGAGTCGATGGCCGCTGCGGGTGGTGTGGGCGAACGGTATGTGGCAGTGGGTGGCGGGACGAAGGGTGGCCTGTGGACGCAGATCATGTCCGACGCCTGCAAGATCGAGCAAGTCCTGCCGAAGTTCGCCATCGGGGCCAGCTACGGCGACGCGCTGATTTCCGCTCAGCTAGTTGGCGCAGCTGACGAGTCCACAAGCTGGATGCAAGAAGCCGCCGTCGTGAAGCCGAATCCCGAGAACGAGGGGCTGTACACCGATCTCTTCGGCCGCTATCTCGAGCTCTACCCGGCAACGAAGGACATCGTGCACTTCCTGGCAGGCATGCAACTCGGCTGAACTCGACATCGCCAACCGGCATAGAACCGGGAGGGGCTCTCCGATGCTTTGGGCCCCTCCCGTCCTGCGAGCGGTGACCACTGCCCGACGAGTCCGGTTGGTCAGCGTTGCTTGCTGCGTGCTTCGTTCGGGCACAGATGGGTTTTCGCGGTTTCGCGTGGTTGACGATGATCTGGCACAATTGTGGGTGCGTCTGGCGTCCAGGTGCCCTCTCATCACTGGCGGCGCAGATCCATCGGCCTCAACAAGCGTGCCCCCACACGCGCGGTAGGGCCCCCGTAGCGCCGGGACAAACCCGGACTTTCTTACAGGAGAAACCACACCAGTGGCAACCAAGATTCGTCTCAAGCGGCTCGGTAAGATCCGCTCGCCGCACTACCGCGTCGTCGTCATGGACTCCCGCGCCCGCCGGGATGGCCAGGCGATTGAGGAGCTCGGCATCTACCACCCAAAGAGCGATCCGTCCGTGATCCGCATCGATTCCGAGCGTGCGCAGTATTGGCTTGGGGTCGGTGCCCAACCCACCGATGCCGTCATCGCCCTGTTCAAGCGGACCGGTGATTGGCAGCAGTTCACCGGCGACCAGACTCCGTCCGGGATCACCCCGCAGCGCGAGCCGGTCGACAAGTTGGCTAGATTCAACGCTGCGCTTGCCGAGGCTGACGGCGAGCCGACCACCGAGGCGATCAGCAGGCGAGGCCGGAAGGTCGAGGCGCCGGCTGAGGAGGCTCCCGCTACCCAGGCTGAGCAGGCCAGCGAGGATCCCTCGGCTGAGGAGGCCTGAGCATGCTGGTTGATGCGCTCGAGCATCTAGTTCAAGGCATCGTCACTCATCCCGACGATGTGCGTATCCGCGATCGGGAACTGCGGCAAGGCCGGATGCTGGAGGTACGGGTGCACCCCGAAGACATCGGCAAGGTGATCGGGCGGCAAGGCCGGACCGCGACCGCGCTGCGCACCGTGATCCAGGCGCTGGCCGGACGCGAGCAGGTCCGTGTCGACTTCGTCGATGTCGACCGCAAACCGACGCGCGGTCGTCGCTAGGGCACGCACGCGAACCAGGCGCCCCAACCATCAGCCGATGGTGGGGCGCTTGTCATATCCGTGGAAGAGGGATTGCTATGGGGGAACTAGTCGAAACGACGGTCGGGGTGGTCGGTCGCGCCCATGGTCTGCGCGGTGAAGTGGCCGTGGAGGTCCGCACCGACGAGGTGGCGCGCCGCTACTTCGCCGGTGCTGACCTGCGTACCACCGACGGCCGGGCAATGACCGTCGCCTCGGTGCGGCAGGTATCCGGACGCCTGATTGTGCGCTTCCAGCAGGTGCTGGACCGCAGTGGGGCAGAGGCGCTGCGCGGGGCCGAGTTGGTCGCCCAGGTGCCGGCGGACGAACTGCCAAGCGGCGAAGAGGAGTACTTCGACCGCCAGTTGGTCGGGTTGCGTGTGCTGGACGCGTCCGGCATCGAGGCCGGGCTGGTCACCCAGATCGTGCACGGCCCCGCACAGGACCTGCTGGTCATCAATGTCGGGGGGAAGGAACGGCTCGTCCCGTTCGTGCAGGCTTTGGTGCCGGTCGTCGATCTGTCGGCCGGTTATCTGCAGGTCGCCGAGGTCGGTGGGCTGCTGGCCGATGACTCCGAGGACGATTGATGCGCCTAGACATCGTCACGATCTTCCCCGACTACTTCGCCCCGCTCCAACTCAGCCTGATCGGCAAGGCGATCAGCGACGGACTGCTCGACGTGCGCGTGCACGATCTGCGCGACTGGACCCATGACCGGCACCGCACCGTTGATGACACTCCTTACGGCGGGGGAGCGGGCATGGTCATGAAACCCGAGCCATGGGGCGAGGCCCTCGACGAATTGCTGGCTAGCTATCGAGCGTCCGAAGCCGATGCCGACTCGCAGTCCCTGCCGGCGGCCCGTCCGATCTTGATTGTGCCCTCACCGGCGGGTCATCTGTTCAGCCAGTCCATGGCGGCCGAGTTCGCGGTGGCGCAGACGCTCGCGTTCGCGTGTGGACGATACGAGGGCATCGACCGTCGCGTGGTGGAGTGGGCGTCCGGCTCGTTCGACGTGCGGGAGGTCAGCCTGGGTGACTACGTTCTCAACGGTGGGGAGGTTGCGGCGCTGGCGATGATCGAGGCGATCGTCCGGCTCATCCCAGGGGTGATCGGCAACCCGGAATCGCTGCTGGAGGAGTCGCATTCGGTCGGTTCCCAGGGGTTGCTGGAGTACCCGGTGTACACCAAGCCTGCGCTTTGGCGTGGGCTTCGGGTGCCGGATGTGCTGCTCAGCGGTCACCATGGCCGGGTTGAGCAGTGGCGCCGGGAGCGTTCCAGGATGATTACCGAGGACCGACGCCCAGACCTGCTGCAGTAGTATTTCGGACCGCGACATCTCGGCCCCCAGTGCCCGGTCGCAGAGCCCACCCATTAGACTCACGACCGTGGCAACTCAACTCACTACTCGCGATCCGAGTAGGACTCCCCACCAGCGAGCGCTCACTTCGACGGTCGCGCGTAAGGCGTTGATGGCCGTTACCGGTCTGATTCTCGTGGCGTTCCTACTCATGCACATGTTCGGCAACACAAAGCTCTTGATCCCCGAGATCGGTGCTCAGGAGTTCGATGAGTACTCCCACTACTTGCGGAGATTCCTCTATCCTGTCCTGCCGCCGATGCTGTTCTTGTGGCTGTTCCGCATTGCGCTCTTGCTGAGTGCTGTGGTTCACATCGTCGCGGCGGTGCAGTTGACGTTCCGTGACTACGACGCCAAGGGCGGCATGGGTCGTTACCTGCGGCAGCGTTACCTTGCGGGCAGTTTCGCGGCCCGCACGATGATTTGGGGCGGCATCATCATCTTGGGCGGTGTGATCTTCCACCTGCTCCAGTTCACCACCCAGACCATCACTGTCGGCTACACCGGCAGCGTCGATCCACACGAGCGGGTGGCCCTCGCCTTCCAGGAGTGGTGGATGGTCGTGTTCTACGGGGTGTGGATGATCGCAGTGTGCATCCACGTCTGGCACGGCTTCTACAGCGCCTTCTGCACGCTCGGCGCCAGAGTGGGTGCCTTCAGCGAGAAGGTGCTCGTTGCTTGCTCATGGATCGTCGCGCTGCTGGTCTACTTCGGCTTCATGGTGACCCCGATCGCAATCCTGACAGGGCTGGTGAGTTTCTGATGGTTGATACCAAGCTGACCAACGCGGCACCGGCGACTGATGCCGACTACTACACCGTTGGCGCCGAAATCCATGACAGCAAGGCGAATACCAGCCTGCCTATCGAGCGGGTCTGGCCAGACCGCCAGTTCACTGCGAAGCTGGTCAACCCGGCGAACCGGCGCAAGATCACCATCATCGTGGTGGGCACTGGTCTGGCCGGTGGTGCGGCTGCTGCGTCCTTGGGCGAGGCCGGCTATAACGTGCTGAACTTCTGCTACCAAGACAGCCCCCGCCGGGCCCACTCGATCGCCGCCCAGGGTGGCATCAACGCGGCCAAGAACTACAAGAACGACAACGACTCGACGTTCCGGTTGTTCTACGACACGGTCAAGGGCGGTGACTACCGCGCCCGCGAGACCAACGTCTACCGCTTGGCCGAGGTGTCCGCGAACATCATCGACCAATGTGTGGC
>JAAYVP010000030.1 GCA_012517115.1 Brooklawnia sp.
CCCCTCCAGTCGTTTGCCCGACCACCAGCGACCAACGGTGCGAAGATGGCCACGTGAAACCAGGCACGCCACCCGCCGCTGGTGAACTGCTGGTGTCCACCACCCAGACCAGCGACTTCTTCGATCAATCAGTCGTCCTGCTGCTCGACTGCGACCGCGACGGGGCGCTGGGCGTAACACTGAACAAGCTTGCAGAAACCCCCTTGGAGTCCGTCTTACCAGACTGGGTCGACCTGGTCGCCCCGCCCCGCGTCCTGTTCTCTGGTGGGCCGGTCTCGCCGCACGGCGCGGTTTGCGTGGCGAAGGTGGCCGACCCGAACGAGGAGCCGCCCGGCTGGCGTCGGGTGATCGGCGACATCGGCCTGCTGCATCTCGACACCCCGGTCGAGTTAGCCGTCGGCGGTTACACCGCGCTGCGCATCTATGCCGGCTATTCCGGGTGGTCGCCTGGGCAGTTGGAGGACGAACTGGCCCGCGGCCTGTGGTATCGGATGGTGGCCCGCGAGGACGACATCTTCACCGCTGACCCGAGCGGGCTGTGGCGTCGCGTCCTTCGCCGGCACGGTGGCACCCCGGCGTTGCTGTCGACCTGGCCGACCGACCCCGAACTCAACTAGTTCGGCGCGTCGGTCGAGAAATGCCACTGCCCGACTTGACCGGCGGCGAGTCACCCGGCTGTCGGCGCTTCGGGTTAGCATGGACGACAGTCAGCGACCGGTGGGGGGAGCATGGGCGAATCTGCAGGGCCGGGGGCCAATCGAGAACTGATCCTGGTGGTCGACGACGACCCCGCATTGGCCGAAATGCTGCAGATCGTGCTGCGCCAAGAGGGCTACCAAACCGAATGGTGCGCCACCGGCGACCAGGCGCTGAGCGCGTACTTCCAAGCCCAGCCGGTGCTGGTGTTGCTCGACGTGATGCTGCCCGGGCTGGACGGCATCCGTGTCTGCCGGCAGATCCGTGAACTGTCCGGGGTACCCATCATCATGCTGTCGGCCCGCTCCGACACCGTCGACGTGGTCCGGGGCCTAGAGGAGGGCGCCGACGACTACATCATCAAGCCGTTCAAGGTCAAAGAACTGGTGGCCCGCGTCCGAGCCCGGCTGCGCGCCGACTCCCGCATCATCGAAAACACCAGCGAACAGCTGCGCATCGGCGACCTGACCATCTCGACCCTCAGCCACACGGTGCGCCGCGGCGACACCATAATCAACCTGACGCCGCTGGAGTTCGACCTGCTGGTGGCGCTGGCCAAGCGTCCCCGGCAGGTGCTGAGCCGGGAGTCGCTGCTCGAAGAGGTCTGGGGCTACCGGCACGCCGCCGACACCCGGCTGGTCAACGTGCACGTGCAACGGCTGCGCTCGAAGATCGAACTCGACCCGGAGCATCCCGAAATCGTCGTCACTGTGCGCGGGGTGGGCTATCGGGCCGGCGAGCAGGTGACGACAGGCATCGAGTGATGCCGGCCACCCGCCTCACCTCGTTCAACCAGCGCCTTGTTGGGACCCTCCGCGCCGTCTGGCGCTCCTCGCTGCCGCTCAGAGTCATCGCATCCACCCTGGTCGCGTCGGTCTTGGTGGTGCTGCTGGGCGGACAGTTCTTCCTCAACCGGGCGCGCAGCGGCATCGTCGATGCCAAGAAGCAGGCCAGCATCGTGGAGGCGTCCACCGCCCTGCAGCGCATGCAGACCCAACTCGACGACACCGATCTGCGCACCGAATCGTTGCTGGAACGCCTCGGCCAACTGGCCGACGAAGTGGGCAACCAGCCCGGCCAGTTCAGCGTCATCATCGAAACCGCCGCCAGCATCTACATGTCGCGGGGAGTGATGGCCACTAGCGTCCCGCAGCCGCTGCGGGACGAGATGTCTGAAGACCCGCAAGCCCTGTACGTAACGTTGGCCGAGGTGCGCTACGACGACGGCACCAGCGAACCAGGAGTGGCGGTCGGCGGCCACCTGGTGTCGCCGTCGGGCCAGCTGACGCCGGTCTACTTCCTTTTCCCGGCCTACAACGAGTCGCAGATGCTGGTGGTGTTACGGCAGGCACTGTGGCTGACCGGTGCGCTGCTGCTCACGGCGCTCGCGGCCATTTCTTTCACCGTGATGCGGCAGGTGACCGTGCCGCTGCGGGTGGCCCGCGACGTCGCCGGACGCATCGCCGGCGGCGACCTCGACAAACGCATGCAGGTGCGCGGCACCGACGAGATGGCCAGCCTC
>JAAYVP010000259.1 GCA_012517115.1 Brooklawnia sp.
GCTGGATTCAGCGAGATCCAGGGCTCGGGCCATTGTCGGCCAGCTTCAAGCTCGCCCTGGTAGAAGTCTTTGAGTCGTTGATCTTTGACATCGACAGCAGATGTCGTGAACTCGCGATAGTCGTCGATGACCTTGTCGCGTACTTGAAAGACGTCCATGCAGCCTCATCCTCGGGGTTGATGGCACTCTAACTCGCTGCGGCCTGGTGGGAGCGCAGAAGGTGACGATGCGCACGCGTTCGGATGGCCGATCTTGGGACAGCAAGCTAGGACTTAGCAGGGCTAAGTCTGCGGTGGCGTGCACCGCTTGGACAGGACGATCCTTCTTCGACGCTTTCTGGTGAGCAACACGGAGCTTGTTCGTGACGTGGCGCCTCGCGGCCATCGGAAATCTTGCCTTCCACACGGGCAAGCTTCGCGCTCAAGGTATCTGAGGCACCGCCACGACCCTCGCGCTCAAAGAACCTGAGGCACGTAGCTACCCCCTGGTAGGGCACGGTCTGGTAGCCTATGGAACCTAGCTCCCCACCGTCCTCCGGGACTGGTGGGGTTTTTGTGTCCCTTGCTGTGCACGACGAGTCCCCAGCCATCTCCGTACGGGATGACACCTCGGCGATGACGAACGCGATCTCTGCCCGGCGAAGCCCTACCGCTGCCACCTGTAGGCGTCGGCCGATTCAGTCGCGGGGGCGCGGGGCGCCCGTGTGATCGGGCCTGTTGCTGCCACCAACACCAGCAGCAGAAGATCGTGCCGCTTTCCGGCCGTCTGCGCAGGAAATCCGGCGCGTTCTTGTTCCGGTCGGTAGCGGGGCGGTTTCCAGCCAGACGACCATCAGCTCAACATCGTTGGCGACGGCGCTGTCGAATAGCGTGGAGGTCATGACTACCCGTATCGTCTTGGTACCTGGTTTCTGGTTGGGGCAGTGGGCTTGGGATGAGGTGGTCCCCGCCTTGCGAGAACAGGGTTTCGACGTGGTGGCGCTCACGCTCCCCGGCCTTGAACCGGAGCGGCATCTCGAGGTGACGGTGACGTTGGCTGACCAGGCTGATGCCATCGAGGCGGCGCTGGATGTCGCAGCCGAACGGCGGATACTGGTCGTGCACAGCGGGGCGGCGTTCCCCGGCACCCTGGTCATCGACCGCCGTCCGGATCTGGTGGACCGGTTCGTGCTGGTCGACACCGCGCCCCCCAAACCTGGGTTGGCGTTCAATTCCGAGCAGGTGGGTGACTTTACCCTCGCGGACGCCTGGTCCCAGCTGCAGGAAGAAGGTTCCCTCAACGATCTGACCGAAGCGCAACTCGAGACGTTCCGCGAGCGCGCGATCCCGCAACCGGCCGCCTTGGTCACCGAGGCCATCGAACTCACCAATGAGGCGCGGCATCACGTCCCGGTCACCGTAATCTGCACTGAGATGCCGGCCAGCGCCTACCAGGACTATGCGGCCCAGGGAGTGCCCTTTCTGGCAGCCCTGCTGGACTACTCCGACATCGCCTACGTCGATCTGCCCACCGGGCACTGGCCCATGTGGTCCAAGCCTGTGGAACTGGCGGAGGCCATCGCGAACGTCTCCCGCGACGACTGAAAGGCATCTTAAGCGCTGGCTGACCGGGACCTCTCGCGCACGTCCCTGACCGAGGGCCGCTATTGGCTCCGACTCTGCACGGACTTAATAGGACTCACCTGGCACGTGGCATTTGCTGGAGGTCCCGGCGCCGGTTTCTGGTCTGGTAGCGCAGGGTCAAGTGCTTGACTGTAGTCCTAGTCAGGGTCTGCAAACTGAAGGGGGAGAAACCGATGGAGACCGCACCGATCACAGCGTGGACGTTCCAGCACGAGGTAGCAATTCCTCGCGACGTGGCACAGTTACTTGTGGGCAACGAGAGACCCGTTGCCGCTTACCAGACATTCCGCGACGTGGCCATCTTCACAACACGTCGCGTAATCGTTCGTGATGCGCAAGGGGTTAGCGGCAAGAAGGTCGAGGTCTACTCCCTGCCGTATTCCAGTATCAACATGTGGTCGTCGGAGAACGCAGGGACAATCGATTTCAACGCGGAGATCGAGCTATGGACCCGAGCCGGTCACATCAAGATCAAGCTCGGTCGCGGGGTGGATGTGCGTCGATTGGATAGCCTGATTGCTCACGCTGTGCTCGGCGCCCTTGGGTGACGGACTGGCAGTTCTGGACCGTGACCTGAAGTGATTGACGTGTGCGTCATTATGCGCTGCCCATCGCGAAGTGCTAGCCCAGCGCCGTGCGTGTGGTGCCCGAATCAGCCTTCAGCAGCCCCCGGCATCACCGGGCATCCCGCACGACCATCGCCGCCGACACCCGGTTGTCGACGCCCAGCTTGGTGAACACGTGCGACAGATGGGCCTTGACCGATGCCAACGACAGGTTGAGGCGCGACCCGATTTGTGCATTGGTCAGGCCTTCGGCCATGAGCACCGCGACCTCGCGCTCGCGCTCGGTGAGCCGACTCAGCGCCTGGCTCGCCGCGACATCGCCAGCC
>JAAYVP010000260.1 GCA_012517115.1 Brooklawnia sp.
TCGAACTTGACACGCTGACGGTGTCAACACCGCTCATGACGATGGCCGAGGCGGCGAGGCTGAGCTTTCCCTGCATCCGAGTGGACGCTGCCGCAGCCCGTGACGTCTCCTACGGCCGTCCGCTGGCCATCGAGGTGCGTTACGACCCCACTGGTGTCATCGGCCCCGATGACACCCTGCTGGCGTTGTACCGTCCGGGGGAGACGGGCGCCCGCCCGGTCGCCGTGCTTGTTTGATTCTCCCGAGGGGCGTCAAGCAGTCTGCGGCCTAGGCTGTCGGGATGGAGCTCGCAAAGGTGGCCTACTCGGTGTCGGGGTCGATCGCCCACGTGACGTTGAACAATCCAGGCCAGCTGAACGCGGTCGACTTGGCGATGGCGACCGAGCTGGAACGCGCGTTAGCGACCGCCACTGCTGACCCGGGCGTTCGTGTCGTCCTACTGAGCGGCGCCGGCAAAGCATTCTGCGCCGGCGGCGACGTCGCCTGGTTCGCTGAGCAACTGGAATCCGGCGAATTCGACGTGGCCACCCTGGTGCGGACCCTGGGTCGGGTGGCGGTGCTGATCCGCACAATGCCCAAGCCGGTCGTCGCATCGGTGCACCGCTCGGCCGCAGGTGCAGGGATGGGGCTGGCGATGCTGGCTGACTTCTGTGTTGCCTCCGACGACGCCAGCTTCGTCACCGCCTTTTCGAGGGTCGGTCTCGCCTCGGACACCGGGGTCGGCTATCTCCTGACGCGGCGTCTCGGCCACCTGCGTGCCGCAGAGTTGTTGATGGGGGGTCGTGCGCTGTCGGCCCCGGACGCCTACCGGCTCGGACTCATCACAGCGGTGGTACCAGCCGACGAACTCAGCCAGGCCACCGTGGACTTGATCGGCAGCCTGCTTGCTGGCCCGCGTGTGGCGTTGGCCGCCATCAAACAACAGATCTGGCAGGCGCAGTTCGCCGGCTTCGACAGATACCTCGAACAGGAGGTGGAGTTACAGGCGGCATGCATTGCGGATCCGGATTTCGCGGAGGGCCTTGCGGCCTTCGCGGAGCGTCGCCCGCCGTGTTTCAGCTAGCCCGGACAGCCTGATCAGCGCGCGATGCCGAAGAACGCCGCGATCCCCTCCAGACCCATTTGGGTGGCCACGATCACCAGCACCATGCCCATCAGCCGTTCCATGGCCAGCAACACCTTTTCGCCGAGCACCCGGTGCAGCCCGTGGCTGAAGAACAAGACCAGCGCGGTCACCAACCATGCCAGCCCCAACCCGACCAGGTACGACGGGAGTGCCTCCGGGTTGCTGGAGACCAGGACGATCTCCATTGCCAGCAGGGACGGGCCGGCCACGTAGGGGACTGCCAATGGCACGATGAACGGCTCATCGTCTGGGGACGCTTCCCGCAGGTTGCGCTCCGGGGTCGGGAAGATCATCCGCAGCGCGATCAACAGCAAGATAGTGCCGCCCGCCACGGCGAGGGCGGACGACTCGACGTGGAACAACTCCATGAACGCGTTCCCGCCGAACAGGAAAACCAGCATCACCACCAGCGCGATCAGCAATTCTCGGACCACGATCCTCCGCCGCCGTTCGGGTGCGGTGTGCCGAAGGGCGGCCAGGAAGAGCGGCACGTTGCCGAGCGGATCCATGATTAGCACGAAGACAACTGCGGACGAGACGATCAGTGCCACGTTGGACAAGGTAGCGCAGTCGACTCACCACTCCGCGGGGCGACATTGAGTAGGGTCGGTGTCGCGTGCGTGGCTATGCTGTTCGGCGTGGTCGGGCGCCCCGGCCGGGACAGTTCGGGCAGGAGCGGCAATGCGGCGAAGCGTGGTGGCCATCGGCAACTTCGACGGTGTGCACAGTGGCCATCAGAAACTGCTAGCCACCGCAGTACGGCGCGCGGCCGAGTTACAGATCGATGACGAACCGGTACCGGTCGTCGTGGTCACCTTCTGGCCGCACCCGATGAGTGTGGTGGCACCACCCGGGCAGGCCCCGCTGCTGCTCACCTCGCTACAGGACCGCATCGACTTGCTGCGCAGGCACGGCGCCGACCAAGTCCGGGTCGTGCAGTTCACCCGTGAAGTGGCGAGCTGGTCGCCCGAACACTTCATCGAAACTATCCTTGGCCCGCTAAAGCCTGTCTTGGTGGTGGTCGGCCAGAACTTCAGGTTCGGCAAGGGCGCCAAGGGCACCCCGGAGACCATGCGGTTGGTCGGCGAGGGCCGATTCGAGGTGGAGGTTCTGACTCTCACCAGCGTCGATTCTGAGCGAACCTGCTCCACTTTGGTACGAAACGCCCTGACGAGAGGGGACGTGGCCACCGCCGCTAGGCACCTGGGGAGGCCGTTCCGCGTCCGAGGCGTGGTGGTCGTCGGCGACCAACGTGGCCGCGAACTCGGTTTCCCGACCGCGAACATGCCGGTTGCCCCCGAGATGGCCACGCCCGCCGACGGCGTCTACGCTGGCTGGCTGCGGCGTCTCGACCAGCCAGCCGCACCCAGGTTGCCGGCCGCGATCAGCGTGGGCACCAACCCAACCTTCAACGGGCTCGAACGACGCGTCGAATCCCATGTCCTGGATCGCACCGACTTGGACTTGTACGGCGTCGAGATCGGCGTCGAGTTCGTTGAACACCTGCGCGGCCAAATCAAGTTCGCCTCGGTGGCCGACCTGATCGCCCAGATGACGACCGATGTCGTGAACACCCGGCGCGCACTCGGCGTCGGGTGAAGCACGGTCATTTTCCCTTGCCGGAACATGATCGCCGGCCACCGATTCGCGTTCGGGCGGCAGCTCGTGGTAGCCTCGCCAGGCTGCCGTTGGATCGGCCGCGGCCTGGTAAGAGCTCCCACCGCAATCCTGCATCGGGGGCGCCGCGCAACAAGTCTGAGAGGTCGGACAGCCATGGACGCTGACACCAAGAAGAAGATCATCGAACAGTACGCCACGCATCCCGGCGACACCGGCTCTCCGGACGTCCAGATCGCGTTGCTTACCAAGCGAATCTCGCACCTCACCGAGCATCTGAAGATGCACAAGGGTGACCACCACAGCCGTCGCGGCTTGATGCTGCTGGTGGGTCAGCGGCGCCGGCTGCTGAACTATGTGGCCAAGGAAGACATCGCGCATTACCGCAAGCTGATCGAGCGTCTCGGTCTGCGTCGGTGATCAAGGACGCAACGGTTGGGGGAGTAGCCGTCGGGGCTGCTCCCCTTTCCCATGTCTATTCGATTCGCAGCGGGTTGCCACGGGGTTCGGCGTTGGGTTGCTCGCCCCGGCATTATGGAATCCAGTAACAACTTCACAACCACACGCCCAAATGGGGGCGTGCCTGGCGCGCGGGGAAGCATGGTTTGTTGGTCCTCGGTAGTGGCCAGCGGGCCGGTGGGGCAGAGCCCCCAGCGTCCCGATGACCTCGATCGAAGACCGGCAACCCAGTTCTGAACCCAGAGGGACCCCTCCAGCGTCAGGCTCGGGACGGGAATGGTCTCGTCCCAGGAGCCGCGGATATGAGTCCGCATGCAGAGAGGACAATTAAATGGAGGGTGAAAACCTCAAGTTCACCGAGGCAATCATCGACAACGGCACGTACGGCAAGCATGTCGTCCGGTTCGAGGCTGGATTGCTGGCACAACAGGCCGATGGTTCGGCCGCTGTCTACCTGGACGGCGACACCATGTTGCTGTCGGCCACCACCGCACAGAAGACCCCACGCGAGGCCATCGATTTCTTCCCGCTGACCGTCGACGTCGAGGAGAAGATGTACGCGGTCGGGCGGATCCCGGGCTCCTTCTTCCGCAGGGAGGGACGTCCCAGCGAGAACGCCATTCTTGCCTGCCGGCTGATCGACCGCCCGCTGCGCCCGGCCTTCGTGAAGGGCCTGCGCAACGAGGTTCAGGTCGTGGTGACCGTGCTGGCACTGAACCCGAAGGTCGAATACGACGTGGTTGCGATCAACGCTGCTTCCATGTCGACCCAGATCGCCGGGCTGCCGTTCCATGGCCCCATCGGCGGAGTCCGGGTTGCGCTGCTGGACGACCAGTGGGTCTGCTTCCCGACCGTTGAACAGGAGGGTGCTTCGGTCTTCTCGATGGTGGTGGCTGGCCGAGTGCTGGCGAACGGCGATGTGGCGATCATGATGGTGGAGGCGGGCGGCACCGATTCGACCTGGGCGCAGGTCAGGGCCGGTAAGACCGCGCCGACTGAGGATGTGGTCGCCGGTGGCCTGGAGGCCGCCAAGCCGTTCATCAAGACGCTTTGTGACGCCCAGGCAGAACTGGCGCAGCAGATCGGCAAGGCGACCTACCCCTTCCCGGTTTTCAAGGATTACGAAGATGACGTCTTCGCCCGGGTGTCGGAGCTTGCCACTGACGAGCTCGACGGCATCATGCAGGTTGCAGACAAGGGTGAACGAGTGTCAGCTGAGAAGGCCCTGCGGGCTAGGGTCTTCGACCAAATGCTCGAGTCCGAGGCTTTCGATGGCCGCGAAGGTGAGATCTCCGGGGCATTCAAGGCGCTCCAGAAGAAGATCGTCCGTGGTCGCGTGCTTCGCGATGGCGTCCGTATTGATGGCCGCGGACCGAAAGACATCCGGCCGCTGTCGTCCCAGGTCGGTATCATCCCGCGGGTGCATGGTTCGTCGCTGTTCCAGCGCGGCGAGACTCAGGTGCTGGGCATCACCACCTTGAACATGCTCGACATGGAACAGAAGCTCGACACCCTGAGTTCGGCCAACACCAAGCGCTACATGCACCAGTACGACATGCCTCCGTACTCCACCGGTGAGACCGGACGCGTCGGTTCGCCCAAGCGTCGCGAGATCGGCCACGGTGCCTTGGCTGAGCGAGCCATCACGCCGATCCTGCCTGGTCGGGAGGAGTTCCCCTACGCGATCCGCCAGGTCTCCGAGGCGATCGGCTCCAATGGGTCCACTTCGATGGGTTCAGTTTGCGCGTCCAGCTTGGCGCTGCTCAATGCCGGTGTGCCGCTACGCGCGCCGGTCGCGGGGATCGCGATGGGCCTGATGAGTGAGACCGGCGAGGATGGCCAGACCCGCTACCTCGCGCTGACCGACATTCTGGGCGCCGAGGACGCGCTCGGCGACATGGACTTCAAGGTGGCGGGCACTGCGCACTTCATCACCGCCCTGCAACTCGACACCAAACTGGACGGTATCCCCTCGGATGTCTTGGCCGGTGCGCTGCTGCAGGCGAGGGACGCCCGGCACGCCATCCTGGCCGTCATGAACGAGGCCATCGACAGCCCTGACGAGATGAACCAGTACGCGCCCCGAATCATCACCTTGCACATCCCGGTCGACAAGATCGGCGAGGTGATCGGACCCAAGGGCAAGGTCATCAACCAGATCCAGGACGACACCGGTGCCAACATCTCCATTGAGGAGGACGGCACCATCTTCGTGGGCGCCACCAGCGGCGAGGCGGCCGAGGCGGCCCGTCAGATGATCAACGCGATCGCCAACCCGACGATGCCCGAGAAGGGTGAACGCTACCTCGGGACGGTGGTCAAGCTGACCGCCTTCGGTGCGTTCGTGTCGCTGCTGCCCGGCAAGGACGGCCTGCTGCATATCTCCAAGATGCGCCAGTTGAACAATGGTCAGCGCGTCGAGAACGTTGAGGACGTGGTCAGTGTCGGCCAGAAGCTCCAGGTGGAGATCAGTGACATCGACGATCGCGGCAAGCTCTCCTTGATCCCGGTCTTGGAGGAGAAGGACGAGGCCTGACCCGGATCGGTCCCAAAAGCGGCCCGCAGGCGACTTCCTGTGGGCCGCTTTTCGTCGCCCGGCAACGACAACACGAACCGGGTGCGATCCGGTGTGAGGAGACCCGCGCAGGCCCACTACTGTTGGATAGACAACGCTCAACGGAGAGGTGTGACGATGATCAAGGTGGCGGTCTTCGGTTCGAACGGACGCATGGGCCAGGAGATCTGCCAGGCGGTCCAGCAGGCGAAAGACCTGGAACTGGTGGCCGCAGTGGATGTCACAGATGACCGTACCCCTGTCGAGAACGCCGATGTCGTGGTCGACTTCACCCACCCTGATGCGGTGATGGACAACATCTCCTGGTGTATTGAGCACGGCATCCATGCGGTGGTCGGCACGACCGGCTTCACTCCGGCCAAGGTCGACGAGGTGCGGTCCTGGCTGGACGCCAAGCCTGGCGTCAACGTGCTGATCGCACCCAATTTCTCCATTGCCGCGGTGCTGATGATGCATTTCGCGGCCAAGGCGGCGCCCTTCTTCGAGTCCGCCGAGGTCATCGAATTGCACCACCCGCGCAAGGTGGATGCCCCGTCAGGGACCGCGGTCGCCACCGCCCGGGCGATCGCCGCAGCCCGATCCGAGGCCGACTGCCCCCCGATGCCGGACGCCACACTGCACGAAACTGATCGTGCCCGGGGTGCGGTCATCGACGGTGTCCACGTGCATTCGGTGCGCCTGCAGGGACTCTTCGCCCACCAAGAGGTAGTGCTCGGCAACCCCGGCGAAATGCTGACGATCCGGGACGACTCGTTCCAACGCACTAGCTACATGCCGGGCATCCTCACCGCGATCCGGGCGGTCACCCAGCGTCCTGGCCTGACCATCGGCATCGACGAGTTGCTGGGTCTGTGATCATGCGCTCATCCAGACGCCTGCTGGTCGTCTTCGTTGTGGTGGGGGCACTGGTCGCCGGTTTGATCTTGGTCGACCAGTACATTCGGAACCGGGTCGAGCAGAAGATCAATCAGACCGTGACCGCCGAACTGGGTGGTCAGGTGACCACCGAGCTAGGCGGTTGGCCTTTCCTGGCATCCCAAATCACCAACCGTATTGAGGACGCACGCATCACGGTCGTGGACGTGACCTTGCCGGTGGAGGACCGTTGGGCAACCATTGACCGTGCCGAATTGACAGTGGTGGGGCTGTCTCCGATAAACGACCTGGAGCACGCCCGGGTCGAACGCCTCGACGCCCAGGTGCTGATGTCGTGGGGCCATCTGACCACTCTGCTCGGATTCCCGGTCGGGCATGTCGAGGGCGATCGCGTTTCTGCTCGTGCCTCGGTCCAGGTTGCCGGCGTCGTGGCGGTGGCCGAATTGCAGGCGGCGCTCAGTGTTGAACCCGACGGCCGACTTGTGCTCAGCGACGCGACCGCGTCCGCGGTGGGCATCGAGTTGCCGCAACGGTTGGTGCAGTCTGCCATCGACCTGCTGGCACCCACCATGCGGTTGCCGCAGTTGAACGGGCTCTCCTACGAAAGGCTGGAGATCGACTCGACAGGTATCACAGCCGTGCTGCATGGTACCGATGTGGGGCTCAACGAGCTGGCCTGAAGGCGTCCAGGTGCCTCAGACCAGTGCGGTGTGCAGGCGCACTCGCTTGACGCGTAGCTGTCCGTCCTCGGAGCCCACCTCCTGGTGAGCGCCATCCGGTTCCCACCCTGACTCGGCCAGCATCGCCCGGGTGGTGTCGTCGTCGGTTGCTACCCACCAGGTGGCACGGGTGAATCCGTCTGCTCGCAGGGTGTCTGCCACGGCGTGCATCAAGCGGTCTTCGTGGCCGAGGCCTAACTCACCGGGTTTGATGCAGAACTCGGCGACCAGGGCGTCGCTGAAGTCGGCGTCTGGATCGTCGCTGGGGCCGACAGCCGCGAACCCAACGACATCGTCTGCCCTGTTCAAGGCGACCAGTACCCGGTAGCTGGCCAGCGGTGGACGCGTGATCGCCGCCTGCCAGGCCGATACCATCGCATCGACGGCGAGATCGTCTAGGACGCCAGCGAGCGCGGGTATGGAGGCCAGCCAAGATCGCTGCACGGCGGTGATCGCGGTGGCTTCGCCGGGCAGGGCAAGCCGGACGCTGTCGGGTCGCGCTGGTTCGGTCACCCGGCCATCTTACGGGTGCGGCGGTCTCTGGCGTCCGAGACGACTGCTCGGCAGTGTCGACTCGGGGGCGATCAGCTCGTCAGGAAACGTCTCGCGTTCTCGACCACGATGTTGGCGAGCCGCTGTTTGGCCGAGTGAGTGAGGCCGGCGCTACGCGTGCCCACCGACACGTTCGGTAGTTCGGCCAGTGCCACGCCACCCAGCGCGGCGAGAGTGTCGCTGAGGGCATAGTTGCCCGGCCAGCCGAGCCAGTCTGCCAACGCCGGCATTTCATGGCA
>JAAYVP010000261.1 GCA_012517115.1 Brooklawnia sp.
AAGGAGGTCGTCGTGGACGCCTACGAGCGCCGACTGCTGGGCGAGGTGCGCGGTGCGCTCCCCGACTTCACAGGTACCCGGCGCCGCCACATCTACCGGCAAGCGCAACGCCTTCAGGCGGCGATCTCTTCACCCAACATCACGTGGACAGGCCTGTCATGGCGCCCATGAGCTGCGTAATGAGGATCTGGCATGACGATAATGACGCTAATAGCCGCTTATGACGTGCGCGACGACGATCGCCGGGCACATCTGGCGGCCATGCTGCAATCGCTGGGCGACAGAATCCAGAAGTCAGTCTTCGTACTCATGGTCGACTCCGACTCCTTCTCGGAGTTGCGGCTGCGCGCCCGTCAGATCATCGACACCGACACTGACTCGCTGCTCTTCTTTCGCCAGTGTGCGACTTGCTGGGAGTCCCATGTCCCGCTCGGCCAGGGGCACGTCCCTGACGAGGTCACCCATTGGGCCGTGTTCTGAAAAGACGGCAGGGCACAAGGTGAACCCTGCCGCACTTCGCCGCGTGGTTGGCTAGCATTTCTAGCACCGATCAGGGGGAACAATGGAATTGACACTGTTGTCAGGCCACGAAGGACGTTGGACTGGGTATCGGCTGGAACCGATCATCAAGGAGACCGCCGTCATCTGGGACGAGGAGATCAGGCAATTCAGCGCAGACGCGTCGCGCCCCATCGATGGTTTGGAGTTGATCGTAAAGCCCCCCCTAGAGCTCGACGACAAAGGGCCAATCGAGCTTGTCGTCGCCGGCGATCTGGATGAGGATGACCGGCTGCTGATGGTCGAATCGATCGAGGGCCACGAACTGGTGCGTCCATTCGTTTTCGACACAGCCAATGCCGTGCGCCTCCAGAATGGGACCGGCAAGTCAGCTTCCAGGCGCGAAATCAGCAAGACTCTCGGCCCACAAGGCGAGAGTGCGAAACACCTGAACGCGCAGCATAAGCGCTCTTTCCTCAGGATCAGCTCGTTCACCGGTCCAGCGATCTTGGTTTGGTTCTATCAAGACGGCTACGGCGGATGGCAAAAGGCGATAGCCCAAGCAGCCGAGGACAAGAAGCGCGAGCAGGAGGCGAAGCGGGCCGCAGAGATCGCCCAGCGGAAAAGGGATCTGCACGATGCTGGAACTGCTTTCATCAACCCGTACACGTTCGTCCCGCTGCCCGATCGCATTGAAAGATCAGCGCCGAAGCTGCACCACGGTGACCCGAGTCTGCTGATCGGCTCAGTCGAGCTGACATATGAACTGCTCACCGATCTGGTCTTGCCCTGCGACTGGCCCAAGACGGAACCACCGCAATGCATAGCCCTGCCAGGCTCCGGAATCCGCGGCGCCGTGCGAGCCCTGCATGAAGTAATCGCCGGTGGCTGCCTGCGAGTGATCGACCTCCACCATCGGCCGGTGCATCGAGAGACCACCGAAGACGCCAAGTCACGCCAGGTGCTCGCGGTCGTCACCAGAGTCGACGGCAACCAGCACATGACCGAGATCCAGCTCACCGACGAGCCCATCTGGGTTCCGTTCACGTCGCTGACGGTTCGTGGCGGCCTGGAGCTTCGTTCCGGCACACGGTTTACAGTGGCGGCTCCCCCGCTGGCTCGAGAGAATCGGAATCATGGCAACCGGCTCGAGAGCACTGCGCCGTTGACCATCAACCCGGACCCCCAAGGCGATTGGCTACTCCACCTGTCTGACACCGGAGCTCGCGGGAAGCATCCGTATTGGGTACCCATCGCAAAGCTCACTAACAGCACGGTCAGGATTACGCCCGAGATCCGCCGCGAGTTCAGCGAAGCCTGCCTACGGGCCCAAGGTGTGGACGGCAGACTCGCGGAAACCGCACCCGCTTGGACGTCAGACAACTGGCCGAGCGAGGTCGTTCACAGCCAGAAGGACGGCTGCATCGGGCTGCGACGCAAGGTCGACGGGCGTCTGGGCGAAGGTGACTCGGTGTGGTGGGTGGAGAGCGAAAAGCGGCTCAAGATGGCGCTGATGTGGCGCAAACACGGCGTCGGCAGTGTCGGGGACCGAATGGCTTCATCGCTGCATCCATGCGAAGACCCAGCTAGGTTGTGCCCCACTTGTGCGGTCTTCGGCGCGGCTGGGCCAGGGAGCGGCGAGGACCCCGAAGGACGACGCGACGGCTCGCATCTCGCCTACGGTGGGCATGTCCGCTTCTTACCAGCGGTCAGCACCCAACCCGTGCAAATAACCGAAGCATCGCTCGCTCCGCTGCGGGAACCCCGCCCTGGCTCTGGCGGCTTCTACTTGCAGACGACCGCGTCCAAAGAGCAATTGCAAGGCGAGCGCGGTGTCACTAAGTCAACGTGGGGTTCGCCTCTCGACAAGCCCAAGCTGCGCCCACTAGCTGGCCGCAAGTTCTACTGGCACGGTCAGCAGTCGGGTCAACCCGGCGCCAGTGCCAGCACCCCGCGCCAGTTCCAGCGAAAGCCCGAGATAACAGATCCCCCCCGCAAGCTGGTTCCGGCCGGCACTCGGTTCAGCCAACGGGTCACCTTCGACGGGCTTGATCAGCAGCAACTCGGCCTGCTGCTCTGCGCGTTAGATCCGCAGGAGTTGGCGGCGGTGCCATCAGCCGAAGCACCCAAGGGCAGGCTCGCGCTGCACTTTGGCGGCGGGAAACCCCTCGGCTTCGGCAGCGTCATCTGCGTCGCCAAGACAGTGCACGCACAAACAGCTGCCGACCGGTACTCGGGCGGGGTGGCGGCGCCCAGCACAGCCCCTTACCGCTGCGCCGAGATGGCGGGTCTCACCGCTGACGCCGACCATTTCACCGCCCTGATACACGCTCTCGACACCGAGTTCGTGGATGCTGACCGAATCCACTACCCGTTCGACCCCGAGAAGGCCAACTTCGACCAGGGAATGACGGAAGACGAGTTCTTGGCGGCCTTCAGATTCTTCGCCCGCTACAACGGCGGTTACGTGCGGACCGAGGGGTCTGGCCCAGAACGGCGGTCTTTGAAATACCCGATGGTGCCGCTGCCTCGGGCGGCTGACGAAAGCCAGTACATCGACCCGAAACCCGATGAGAGGAAGTCATGACTGCTTTTGTAGACGTCGGGTTCAAGCAAGTGCAGGAATACCTGGGCCGGTCACGCAGTCTGTGGGGACGCCGCGGCGCGTCCGACCTGCTACTGCACGCCAGCGACATCACCGGAAGTCTCAGTCAGGGAGCCGACGAACTCGGGATCCCTAGAATCAAGAAGACACTGGACGAATACCAACCCGATGTGACAGTCAACCAAGACGCGCTCGACATCGACGGAGTCATCTCGTTGACCTCGCACGACTCCGCAAAGGCTTGGGAGGCAGGCCTTGCACTCGCCCGCGAGATGCGCGCCCTGCTTCCGGCCTGCACCGTCGAGGTGAGTCTCTACAACCAGCCCAGTTACGCAGCTTGCCTGGCTCCGGGGGTGGCTGAGGCACCCTCTTCCAGGTTGACCTTCTGGCCGCGCCCGTACGAGTTCCCGCTACACAAGCTCTGCGACGAATGCGGACAATCCGGGGCAAGCCACGATCTGTCCGAAACAGGCTCGCAGGTTTGCCCGGACTGCTGGCAACGTTGCTCACGCACACCTCGTGGACAACTCTTCCCGGCCCTCAAGAAAAGCGACAGCTCTCAGGCAGGTTGGCGCTCAGGGTTCTTGGCCGAACAGCGATTGTGGATGGCAATCGACGCCCAGCACGCAGGTGGACGGGAACTAGAGGTCGTCAAGGACTTCGCAGCGCTCGCGAAGATGCCCGCGATGAACGACGATGCTGTGCAGCACCGCTTCTCTGAGGACAACCATCTGGCCACGATCTTCGCTGACGGCAACGGACTGGGTGGACTCTTCGCCAAGGCGCGGGAGCGAGCCGCATCCGACGGAACCGGGGAGTCTCTGGACAGTCTGCGGGCGCTTTCGCAGGGAATCAAGGAAGCCACTGCAGAGGCACTGCTGAAGGCGACCTTGAAGATTCTGCGTGACGACGACGCGCAACTGCCCGTCATTCCGCATATCCAGGGGGGCGACGACGTCCTGGTCACAGTCCCAGCCTTGCGGGCCTGGCGGTTCCTCCGCACTTTCCTCGAAGTCAGCCAAGAGCGCTACGCGGCATTTGGTGACCCCGACCGGCCTCCCACAATGTCCGCCGGCATCGTCTTCTGCCATCACGCGTTCCCGATCGGTGATCAGGTCGAACTCACTGAGCAACTACTGCGGCAGGCCAAGAAGCACGTCCAAGGGAACGGAATGTCGTTCGCCTGGGCCGACGTGACTTGGGATGGACCCAGGCCAGTTACTGGGCGCCCACCTTGGACGTTGGACGAGTTGAACCAACAAACACAGACCCTCAACGCAGCTGTGGCATTGCCCGGGTCAACCCGCAGCTCGATGCGGACGATGCTGTCAGACCCTGATCCAGTCGCCAGGCAGACACGACTGCGACACTTCGTGACCCGAATGCCCGAGTCGGCCCCGTTCCTGTCGGGCATCTTGGGAGCGAACTGGTCAAGAGGCACGTCGCTCGACCCAGCCGAAACCCAAAAGGTGCTCGACACCCTCAGCCTCGGACGGTGGTGGTCGGAGTGAGCAGTCTGACACTCAAGATCACGTTCAACAGTTCATTCCGGATCGGTTCTGGCCGCTCGGGCAACATGCTCGACGATGTGCTGGATCGCGACCGCTTGCTGCCAGGGTCTTCACTCAAGGGTGTGATGCGGGAGGCCGCCAGAGGCTTGTTTCCGATGCTCGACGAGGCGACCGATCACCGGTTGGTCAGTGAGGTTTTCGGCACCACACGCAACCCGTCGCCATGGCACTGGGACGACGCCGAATTCACCGCCAACCCGAAGATCCGGCCACAATCACGAATCGCCCTCGACGCCAGGCGCCGCACGCAACCGGGCGCACTGTTCGTGGTTGAAACCGCACATACACCGCATGCCACCGCGACGATCTGGCAGCAAGATCAGATCGTGGCGGGTCAATTGCAGGCACATCTCGCCCTGCTGAACCTCGCTGCCCGCCTGGTCGAGGGCCTGGGCGCCGACCGTCGGCGCGGACTCGGGTGGGTCACGATCAGCACCGACCGTCACGAATGCGACAAAGACATCGCCATCCTCTTCCCACAGACGGGGGGACCAGCGTCATGACTGCCTGGTATGCCGTGACGGCCACCGCCCTGCAACCAGTGTCCATCGGCAGAACGAACGCCAAGGCGTTCCTCACCCGAACCGAGCCAGTGATCACGGGAGCGGCTCTGCGGGGCGCACTCGCAGCCTGGTGGTTACGCACCAACGGGCGGGACGCCACCTTCCGGCAGCTCTTCGACGGCGAGGTCAGGTTTGGGCCACTCATCAGAAGCGACTGTCTGCTGGAGAACCTGTCGGTCACCGAATGCAAGTACCATCAGGGCGAC
>JAAYVP010000031.1 GCA_012517115.1 Brooklawnia sp.
ACACTGACGTTCGCCGTTGTTCTACTGGTGAGACTGCCGACGGGGTGAAGGCGGCCGGAGTCGCGGGGTGCAAGCCGCCCAGGAAGCAGATCGCGGCGCGACACTCGTTACTCACCCCGGTGATGATCCGCTGGTCGACCGACTCAACCCTCCAGGACGATGCCCTGGGGCACCAATCGGCCGCCCGCCGACCGGATGGCCTCGTAGACCCCAGAGACCAGCGTCGGCTGACCGTCGACCTCCTCGATCCGCAGCCGGTGCAGGCGTCCTTCACCGATCGCCCGCTGTAGGGCTGTCGCCACCAGAAAAGCGGTATCTGCCTTAACCTGCGGATCAGCGAACAGGGTCAGTACGCGACCACCGCGGGTCAGGTGCGCCAGACAGAGCCCATCGGCCAGCACCACCAAGGCTCCGGCAGCCCGGGACGGTCGGGCGACGGGGTGCTTCGGCCACGGCAAGACACTGCCATAGGGGTTGGCCGGGTCAAGCGCGGCCAGCACGACGGGCGTCGGACGGGCGATCCCGGACGGCCACTTGGTCTTGTCCGGCGAATCGGCGAACCCCCTGACCTGTGCCAAAACCTCGCGGGTGGTGAACTGGGCGCCGCCCAGCCCCTCCACCACGTAAGCGCGCAAGACCGTGCCGGCGGTCTCAAGTTCGGACAGCAGCCGGTACGCGGCGGCGAACCCGCCCGGCGTCCCGTCGGCGGTCACACCGCCGCGGGTTACCACCCCTTGTCGCTCCAACCAGGCAGAGACCTGCGCCAATGCGGTTTCGGCAGGCGACAGTTCCGGATCCATTACCCGGTACCAGCGTCCCGTCGCGATCGGCGGGGCGGCTGCACCCAGAACGGCTGAGCTCGTCGCGCGTGGCAGTCGGGCCCGGCGCCGAGGTGCGGGACGCGCGGCGCGGTGGGCCATCTGCCGGCCGCTGCCGATCCTGGCCCGAACCGGGGCCATTGAAGCCGGCGCGATGACACCCTCCTCGGCCGCACGCCACAGCGTCTCGGCAGCTTCGGCCGCTGTGCCGCCGAGGACCGCATGCACCGCGGCGAACGTCCCGTCACCTGCGGAAAGCGCGTCTGCCACGGTATGCGACTCCGGTGAAGTCGGGCCGGCTGGCGGCGGCAACAGGTCGAGCTCGCCGGACGGCAGCAGCGCCACCAGCGGATCGTGTGGCCCGGCCGAGCCGCATACCCTCACGACCACCTCGGACTCGGCCAGCAGCGCGTCCAGGTGGGCGGGTTGGTAACCGGCCAGCCGGGCGGGCAGCACGTGGGACTCCCAGGCGCTGGCCGGCAGCGCTGCCCCGGCAAGCCGCTGCAGGGCGAACAGGACCTCGTCCGGGTTGGAACTGGGCCGGTCGTCGAGTTGGTGGCTGGCCGCGAGGAACCGCGCGTAGGCGCTCTGCGAGACCGGGCGCAGCTCTCGCCGGGCCACCGCGAGGCTGCGGGTACGCATCCGACGCAGCACCTCTGGATCGACGTACTCGGGTTCGGTCATACCCAAGCTGAACCGGCCGCTCGCCAGTCGCCGGGCGCCGACTTCGCGGTCGAGCACCAGCGAGACGGTGGCAACTCCGAGCCCGAAGGCGGCGGCCACCTCGCTGACGGTGAACGGGCCGTGGCTGCGCGCGTAGCGGGCAATCAACTGGGTGAGCGGGTCTCGCCCCTCGCTTGCCGGTGGCGCGGTATGACCGGGAGGGATCGGCACACCCAATGCGTCCCGCAGGATGGCCAGGTCACTCACCGCTACCAGATGCGTTTCCCCGGCGATCCGGACCGTCGTCACCCGGCTGCCCAGCGCGCCCAAGGCAGCGTCCAGGTCGGGAAATTCAACCCGTTGGGGCAACGCAGAGACCGGCAGGGGGCCCAGCAATCTAGGCAGTTCGGCGAGATCGTCTGGGGTCTTGGCCCGGCGGCCCGGCGTGATGTGCTGCAGTTCGGCGATCACTTCGGCCACCACGTCCGGGTCCAACAGTTCGCGCAGGTCGAGCGTGCCGAGCGCGGCCGCCAGCAATTGGGGGTCCATCGAGAGCATCGCGGCCCGGCGTTCCGCGAGCGGGGTGTCACCGTCGTACAGGAACGCCCCGGTGTAGCGGAAGAGCAGCGTGGCCGCGAACGGGCTCGGCTGGTCGGTTACGACCTCGACCAGCCTGGTCGCCCCG
>JAAYVP010000262.1 GCA_012517115.1 Brooklawnia sp.
CGACGGTGGTGCGTCCGCCGAGATCCCTCATGTTGACCACGCCATCAAGTGCCACCCAGTTCGGTTCAGTCGTCATGTGATCGACGCTACCTGCCCCTGGTGACCGGACGAAACCCGACCGAGGCACGCAGTTCAGCGGGCCGTCGGCTCGGCTGGCTTCGTGAGCGGTGGCTTGAAGTCGACGCCCGCCTCTTTACGTTGCAGTGCGCTGATCGGGGCCGGCGCGCCGGTCAACGGATCGAAGCCGTTGCCGGTCTTCGGGAAGGCGATTACCTCGCGGATCGACTCCGCCCGACCGAGCAGTGCGACGATCCGGTCCCAGCCGAACGCGATGCCACCGTGCGGCGGGGCACCGAACTGGAAGGCGTCCAGCAGGAAGCCGAACTTCACCTGCGCGTCCTCGGCGGAGATACCCATCACCTTGAAGATCCGTTCCTGCACGTCACGGCGGTGAATACGGATCGACCCGCCGCCGATCTCGTTGCCGTTGCAGATGATGTCGTAGGCGTAGGCCAGCGCCGACCCCGGATCGGTGTCGAAACTCGCCAGGCACTCCGGCTTCGGCGAGGTGAAGGCATGGTGCACGGCGGTCCAAGCGCCACCACCAACCGCGACGTCGCCTTCGGCGACCGCTTCCGAGACCGGCTTGAATAGCGGCGCGTCCACCACCCAAACGAAACTCCAGGCGTCCTCATCCACCAGCCCGCAGCGCTTCGCGATCTCGTTGCGGGCCGCGCCCAACAGGTTCTGAGATGTGGTACGGGCACCGGCCGCGAAGAAGATGCAGTCCCCCGGCGTGGCTCCGGTGGCGGCGGCCAGCCCCTCGCGCTCGGTGTCGGAGATGTTCTTGCTCACCGGGCCGCCCATGGTGCCGTCCTCGGCGACGGTGACGTAGGCCAAGCCTTTAGCGCCGCGCTGCTTGGCCCACTCTTGCCAAGCATCGAAGGTGCGCCGCGGTTGGGACGCGCCGCCCGGCATCACGATGGCTCCCACGTAGGGAGCCTGGAAAACCCGGAACGGGGTGTCGGCGAAGTAGTCGGTGAGTTCGGTGAGCTGCAGGTCGAAGCGCAGGTCGGGCTTGTCGGAACCGTAGCGGTCCATGGCTTGCGCATAGGTCAGCCGTGGCAAGGGGCGAGGTAACTCGTAGCCGATTAGCGACCAGATCTCGGCGATGATCTGCTCGGACAGTTCGATCACGTCGTCTTGGTCGACGAAGCTCATCTCAACATCTAGTTGGGTGAACTCAGGTTGCCGGTCGGCCCGGAAGTCCTCGTCGCGATAGCAACGGGCGATCTGGTAGTAGCGCTCCATCCCTGCCACCATCAGCAACTGCTTGAACAACTGCGGGCTCTGCGGCAGCGCGTACCACGAGCCAGGCGCCAACCTGGCGGGTACGACGAAGTCGCGGGCCCCTTCGGGGGTGCTACGGGTCAGCGTGGGAGTCTCGATCTCGACGAAGTCGTGCGCGGCGAGCACCTTTCGGGCGGCGGCGTTCACCTGACTGCGCAACCTCAGCAGTCGACCAGGCTCGGGACGACGCAGGTCGAGGTAACGATGCCGGAACCGGGCGTCCTCGCCAACGCTGACGCGATCGTCGATCGGGAACGGTAGCGGTGCGGCGGGGTTGAGCACCGCTAGCGAGCTCACCGCGACTTCGATCTGACCGGTCGCCATGTTGGGGTTCACGGTGTCGGTCGAACGGGCTTCGACCTCGCCGCCGATTGCCACGCAGAACTCGTTGCGCAGCTTGTGGGCGCCCAGTTCGTCGACAAGTTCCTCACGGATGACGCACTGCACGACACCCGAGGCATCGCGCAGATCGACGAAGACCACACCACCATGATCGCGACGGGCAGCCACCCAGCCGGCGAGCCTGACAACGGTACCGATCTGCGACGCGCTGAGCGTCCCTGCCTCGTGGGTGCGAATCACGACCATCATCCTTTCGGGTGTGAGACCCGCATAGACGGTGCGGGCACCGCCACAGTGTACTGGTAGCCCACGGGTCAGCACGAGACCGTCCCAGTCGGGTGCCCCGGGCGACGTGTGGGCTAGTGGAATGAGATGACTCGCGGGCGCAGATCGTCGGCCGGGGGCTGCCAGCTGGACGCGTCCGCGCCGGTCTGCTCACCGGAGCGAATGTCCTTGATCTCACCGATGACTCCACCGAACCAGACGAACGGAATGCCACGCCGATCGGCATAGCGGATCTGCTTGCCGTACTTGTCGGCTCGGGGCGCCACCTCGCAGGCGATGCCGCGGCCACGCAGCGTCGCAGCCACCTTGCCGGCCACCGCTCGGGTGCCCTCGTCGTCTACCGCTACCAGGACGCAACTGGGGACGCTGCGCGAGGCGGTCAGCATGCCGCGTCCCAGCAGCGGCACCAGCAGCCTGGTCAGTCCCAGCGAGATGCCTACCCCGGGGAAGGTGCGTTTGCCGTCGGAGGCCAGCGAATCGTAGCGGCCACCGGAGCTGATCGAGCCGAGGGACTCGTGGCCGACCAGTTCGGTTTCGTAGACGGTGCCAGTGTAGTAGTCGAGGCCGCGGGCGATCTTCAGGTCGGCGACCATCCGCCCGGGTACCTGCGACCGGGCGGCGTTGATCACGCGGGTCAGAGCATCCAGGCCCTCCTCCAGCATCTCGGATTGCACACCGAGGTCGCGCACCATGGCGACGAAGGAGTCGTCGGGGGCCTGGATAGCGGCCAATTCGACGCATTTGCCGGCCACCCGGTCA
>JAAYVP010000263.1 GCA_012517115.1 Brooklawnia sp.
AACAGGCCGCCCACCACGATTGCGGCGGCGCCGCCCATCAAGGCACCCATGGCGAGCTGGATCTCGGCGGCGTGGTTGGGGGCGGACGTAGGTCGCGCCATGCCCGGCGGCGCCTCCGTCACGGGGGCTGGGAACCGCGGATTTGGGGGTCCGGCACGGCTGCCGTCGTTGACGAAGTAGGGCGCATCGTAGGGCGCCAGCAGGCCCCAGCCCACCGTCGTACTGCGCTCGACCGCGTTCGGGCGCAGTGCGGTGGCAACCAACCGGTACTGCCAGTCGGCTGGCGACTCTTCGGGGTACGCGGCAGCTACCAGCGCAGCGACACCGGCTGCATACCCGGACGCATACGAAGTCGACGGCTGGTCACCGGCCATCACACAGTCGCTGAGACCCGCGACCGTCAGTGGTGCCACCCCGACCCACCCCGAACCCGGCACTGAGCGCGCGGCGATGACAGCGGCTACCGCTGTACCGTGCCCGAAGCGCTCGGTGCGGCCGTCAGCACCGGAGTCCCACGAACACGGTCAGCCCGACCAACCACGCCAGCAGTTCAGGCATCGCACTCGTCGCCGCGACTTCGGTGACCGTGTCGGATTTCCTGCGCAGACGGCCTGAAATCGACACGCCGGCCAACCACCGTCGCGTCTCAACGATCTGTACCGCTGTCTGAGTGCAAGCGCACAGCTGCGTCGACGCTTAGTCCGGTCGGCTGAGTTCGTTGGCCACCCAGCGTTGATTAGACAGGTCGGTCATCGGCACGTCTCCGAGTTCGAACACACCTGGCTCGACCATGGCTGCGCCCAAAGCTTCAGCATCCTCTGGGCTGCCTGTTACCTGCAGATGGCTGGCCTGTCCGTCGCTGGCAAGGACGCGCACCGGGATGCCTCGGAGAGTGGCCATGCACACCAACTCGAACACAACGCAGTCGGCGAGTGGCACCTGCCTGGTCCACACCCCCGGCCGGGACCAATTCCAGCCGTCACCGCCTACCTCGGCGAATCGGGTCAGCGTCACCTCTTCGCCCGCAATGTCAGCGGTGAAGTCCTCGCCCGACCAGCGCGCACGTGTGCCAACGAGCGCGGACGGCGGACGCCAACCACGCGCACCCTTCCAGCCGCGAGCCGCGCCAAGGTAGGCCGACAGCAATTGTTGGCTGCCATCAGCTCCGATCCGCCAATACTCAGCCCCCGGAGAGAACCGGGTGCGGCTGAGCTCCCAGACAGGAACGATCTCACTGGAGTTCAGGAAACCTGATGGATACGTCGGCCAGTTCCGTTGGACGGTGTCAACCGGGCGCGTGAGGCTCGCGCACATGGGGAGCTCGAAGCGGACTACGTCAAGGAACTGCGGTGCGTCCCTGAAACCAAACGCCTCCGCGATCTCACCGGCAGTGCGTAGGCCAGTCACATCGCGGGCCTCAACCACGATTCCGCCCACTTGGTCGTAGCCCCGCTCAACGATGACCCTGGCCAGATTGGCATTCAGCAGCTTCTGCAGGACAGCCCGCACGGTCAACCCCGTCTCGCTACGAATCACGCCGGTCTTGCGTCGCTCTGCGGAACCACCATCGGTGTGCAGCGTGCCAGTCAACGGCTCCACTCTGTGACTTCGACATTGATCACCTCGACCTCGTTCTCAGGTGCCAAACGTCGACCAGAGCATACCCTGGTCACCTTCCATGCTGAGACGCGCAGCAACGCCCGAGTCACCAGACCGAAGCACCACCCGACCATCGGGCGGACGATTCCAAACACTCACGTCGCGGCCGCGCCAGCGGCCTTGCACGCGCTGCTCGCAGACACGAGTGAGCCTCGCCCCCGGAATCATCGCCCAAGTCGGTACTGACCGTGGTCTGCGGGCCAGGTGTGCCGGACGCCGACATCGCCCGTTGGTCGCCGCTGGCCCGGCTGGGCCGTCTTCGACCCCACGCCGCCCCGGGATCAAGTGCCCCAGACACGAGCGCCCAAGCCAAAGTCGGTGCCACGCCAGCAGGTGCTGCAGCCCCCCGCGCCGCCCGAACCGCCGGTCGAGTTGCCGCCGGCAGTCACCGACGACCATCGCGACGACCTGTTGCAGATCCCCTGGGGCGCCATCGGTGTCGGCCTGGGTGGTGGTGTGGCGCTGCTGGTTGTGGTGGCTGTCTTGGCCACCGTCGATGGGGTGTCTGCGGTGCTGCTTGGCGGCGGGCTGACGCTGCGTCCGGTGACGCCGGTCACCACCAACAAACCCCAAGACCCGATCGCAGCTCCTCCGGCGCCAGCCGCGGACGTCACGGGCAAACTCAGCGACGGCCGGGTCTACTGGACCTGGCAGCCGACCCAGCAGGCCGGGATGCACTATGCGGTGACGGTTCGGCGATCAGGCCGCGAAGACCTCACCCGTGAAGTGGTGCTCAGCGCCCTGGACGTCGAGGCGGTTCCGGGACGCAACTGCGCGACGGTGGTCGTGGTCGGCCCCGACGGCCGCGAATCGGCGGGGGTCGAAGGCTGTCTGGAGGTGCCGTGATCAGCCTCCTCGAGCCACCGATCCGACCACGTACAGTTAGCCCATGAGTGGGGACGACCCAGACCGCGCGCAGCCGAACAAGCTGGTCGCTGCTTTCCTGAGTCTGTTCTCGGCCCCGCGTTTGAACATGCAGGAGGACTACCAGAAGGTCAGACGCTTCCAGCGGCTGCTGGCGGGCCCGACCGGCCGCTACCAGGTGCTCGACCGGGTGATCCTCGCCAAAGATGCGTCCCACGTGATCCCGGTGCGGGTGCTGTTGCCCGCCGAGCGGCGGCACCCAGACATGCTGCTGTTCCTGCACGGTGGCGGGTGGGTCACCGGAGACATCGAGAGCTACACCCCAGCCTGCGCGGCGCTGGCCGACGCCACCGGACGGGTGGTGCTGTCGGTTGATTACCGTCTGGCGCCGGAGCACCCGTTTCCGGCTGGCTTCGACGATTGCCTCCGCGTCGCCGAGGTGCTGCTGCGCGAGCCGGGGCTGCTCGACTTGGATGATGCGTCACAGATAACCCTGATCGGCGACTCCGCCGGCGGCAACCTCGCGGCTGCTGTCTGCTTGGAACTGCGTGACCTCGGGCTACCGCTGCCCAGCCGCCAGATACTGCTCTATCCCGCGACCTGGCCCGACCACGACCCCCAGACCTCGCCGTTCGATTCGGTCCGCGAGTTCGGCACTGGCCTGCGGTTGACCGCACTCGAGGTTCAGGACTACATGACCCTCTACGCACCCTCACCCGCCGCCCGCCTCGACCAACGGATCGCGCCGCTGCTCGCCGACGACCTGTCGGGCCAGCCGGCCACGCTGATCGTCACAGCCGAATTCGATCTGCTGCGCGACGAGGGCGAGGCGTATGGGCAGGCGCTGCGGGCCGCCGGTAGCGCCGTCCGGATTGAGCGGGTGAACGGGGCCTACCACGGCTTCCTCACCCTGCCCAGGTTCGCGGCCCCGGTCGTCCGGCTGCATGAGCTGATCAACGCCTTCCTCGATTCGACGCCGGAGGCGACGCGGTGGTGAGCAGACGCAGCTGGGTGCGGCTCGACAACGCGTCCAACATTTTCCTGGCGGCCATGAGTTCGGTCGACTCCAAGGTCTTCCGGCTCTCTGCCGAGATGGTGGACGAGGTCGACCCCGAACTGCTGCAACAGGCTCTCGACCGGGTCTTCGACCAGTACGTGCTTTACCATTCAGTGCTGCGCCGGGGCATCTTCTGGTACTACCTGGAGGAAAGCGATCTGCGCCCACAAGTCGAACCCGACCGCCTGCCACTGTGCGACCATCTCTACCACTTCGATCGCCGCGAACTGCTCTTCCGAGTGGTCTACCACCGCAACCGCATCGCTCTGGAAGTCTTCCATGCGCTCTCCGACGGCACTGGCGCGATGCAGGTCTTCCGCGACCTGGTCGCCGAGTACGTCATGGCACGCTACCCCGGTGACTTCCGCGACCGTCCCGACTCGGCGCCTGTGGAACGTGGCCTTGAGCGAGACAGCTTCACCCGGTACTTCAAGCAAGACCGAACCGACGAGTTTGCCGAAGCGGCTCGGTCGGCGTCCTTGGCGGCGGGCAGTCGCACCGGGCGGATTCCCGACGAGCCCATCCGACGCGCACCGCCCATAGTCAGCCGGGGCAGACGCCGGATCTACCGGGTCCGTGGCACCAGGACGCCGGATCACCGCACCCGCGCGGTAGAACTCGATATGCCAGCCGAACCCGTGTTGCGGCTGGCTCGGCAGACCGGGGTCTCCGTGACCATCTTCCTGACCGCCCTGTTTCTGCAGTCGATCCGGGAAGTGGACGAGCGTGCCCGGGACGCCATCATGGCAGTCTCGCTGCCGGTTGACCTGCGCAAACGTTTCCCGTCGAACTCGACCCGGAACTTCTTTGCCACCACCAGGCTCGAATACGACTTCGGCGCCAACGATCACGCCCTGCCGGCGGTCTGCCAATCACTGAACGAGCAACTGCGGGCCCAGACCACGCCCGAGGCGTTGGAGGCGAAGCTGGTGAAGCTGATCGGTTTCGAACTGAACCCGGCGATCAGGCTGCTGCCTCGTCCACTTAAGGATGCGATCCTGGGTGGCATCAACCGGTTCAACAATCGCAGCCTGAGTGTGGCAGTGTCGAATCTGGGGCGGGCCAGTTTCCCGGACGCTGTCGACAGCCGCATCGGGGCGGTCTGTTTGATGGTCTCGGCGGCGCGTCCCCAGTTCTGCATGATCAGTCACGCAGGCCGGCTGACCGTGACATTCACTGCCCCGTTCGTCGAGTTGGATATCCAGCGGGCCTTCGTCCGAGCCCTCACCGGCCAGAGCGTTCCGGTGGGCATCTCGGTCTGTCGGGTGACGGCGGACGAGTTGCCGGGAAAACGGCCATGAGCAGGTGCTCACGATGCAACGTCGGAGTGCGCGGCGACTGGATCGACTGCCCGCTGTGTGGGCACCCGCTCACGTCGGCGATCGAACCGACCCCAGCGCCGTGGCCGGACGTTCCGCTGCGGTTCGACGTGCGTCGGTTGATGCGGGTGCTGGTGCTGGTTTCGGTGCTGATAGTCGTCGGCGCGCTGCTTGCGCTGCGCTTCTTCTTTCCCGGCCCCTTCGAGGGCTTACGCCTAGTGGCGTTCGGGTTGGCCGGGCTTTGGCTGGTTACGCTCACTGCGATACGCAAGCGCCGTAACGTGGCCAAGTCCATCGTCTACTTGGTGGTGATCGCCGCCCTGCTCAGCGTCTACGGCGACTATCTGGACGGCTGGCGTGGCTGGTCTACCACCTACATGATCCCGATCACTTGCGGCGCCTCGATGGTGGCGCTGTTGATCGCCGCTCGGATGGCTCACATGCGACCGAGCGACTACATCGTCTACTGGTGGATGACGATTCTGCTCGGGGTGGTGCCCGCGTTGTTCATCGCCTTCGACTGGGTCACCAACCCGTTGCCGTCGTGGATCTCGGTCGGTCTGAGCTTCCTGATGCTGATCATCATGCCGATGTTCCGGGGCGCCGAGATCCAGCACGAACTCAACAAGCGTCTTACCGTCTGAAGCACCAGTCAAGCGACCAAGACCACCGGGCAACGCGCCATGGCCAGCACCCGGTCGAGCATGCCCGGGGTTCGGGTGATCAGCGGCAACGAAACCACCAGCAGGCGCGGGGTTGGTCCACCGGCCAGGTCGGCCATGCCGACGGTCGTGACAGCCTCCGGATGCGCACCGACGAACCGGTGAGCCGCTGACCATGCGCGCTGCTGCTCGGGCGAGTCCTGTTCGGTGGACGCCAGCACCGCAACCGTGGTTCGACTGGCGAGCGGCGCCGCCCGGCCGACCGCGTGCTGCACCGCGCTACGGGGTGGCTCCAACAACACCTGTTCGCCGACCGCAGCCCGGCGGGCCTCGCGGATCGGATCGCCACGCGTCACGGTGAACGACCATGTCACCCCGACCCCACCCGCCACCTGCGCCACGATGGTCCGCACCTCACCGGCGCGTCGCGCCAGCAGCCGACGCAGGGCCTCGGTGTCGGCGGGGCGGACCGTCCCGGACGCGACGCCAATCTCTTGGCTGAACGGCAGCGATCCCCAACGCAGCAGGTCGGCGTCCTCCACGAAGACGGCTGCCAGGTCAGCGTCCAGTGCCCGTGCTAGGGCAACCCCCTCGCCCAACAGTCGGCGCGCGTCCACGGCGGCGCGCGGCGCGAGGACGACTCGCAATGTCCGGTGGTTCATGGTCGGCCCTGCGGCGGAGGGGTGGGCGGACCGATGGGCTCGCGCGGTGGCGTCGGCGGCTCGGGCGCAGGCGGCTCGGGCTGGGGCGTCGGTGTCACCGGTTCCGGCGCGGCCGTGGCCGACTTTTCGAGGTCGCTCGCCCGCTTCAGATACTCCAAGCGTTTGGCGGACAACTGTTCCAACCGGTCAGCGACCAATTCGTTGGCAGCATCCGGGTCGAGGCCCGACAGCACACCCAGCGCCTCATCCACCGACGCGACGGCGTAGACGCTGAAGTGTCCGGCGGCGACCGCTTCGACCACGTCACTGCGCAGCATCAGATGCCGCACGTTCGAGGCCGGGATGACCACCCCCTGTTCCCCGGTGAGTCCGCGGGCCCGGCAAACGTCGAAGTAACCCTCTATTTTTTCGTTGACCGCCCCAATAGGCAGCGCACGCCCGTGCTGGTCGACCGCCCCGGTCACCGCAATGCCTTGACGTAACGGGAAACCACCCAACGACGACAGCAGGGCGCACAGTTCGGCGATAGACGCCGAGTCGCCGTCCACCGATCCGTAAGTCTGCTCGAAGACCAAGGTTGCCGACAGCGACGGGGGACGCTCCGGTGAATAGCGGGTGGCCAGCAGCGACGACAGGATCAGCACGCCCTTGGAGTGGATCGGCCCGGACAGTGCCACCTCACGCTGGATATCCACCACGCCGGCGTCGCCCATCCGGGTGTTGGCGGTGATGCGGGTGGGAAACGCGAACACCTGATCGGCGGACATGCTGACCGACAGTCCGTTCACCTGACCGGTCACCTCGCCGGTAGTCGCGATGTGCAGGTCACCGCGACGGATAGCGTCATGGACACGTTCCCGCACACGTCCTGAGCGCCTCCGGCGACCGTCGATGGCGCCCTGGAGGTGCTGCGCCGTGATGGCCTCGGCTCCTTCGCCCCGGGCCCGGAAGTCGGACTCGTGGAGCAGGTCGATCAGGTCCTCAAGGTGAGCCGACACTCGCTGGGCGTCTCCAGCCCAGCGCGCCGCCTCCTCGATGGTTCGGGCCACGGCCGCGCGCTCCAGCGGCAGCCAGCCTTCCCGGCGGGCGATCGTGGCGATGAGTTGCGCGTAGAGCGCCTCCCGTTCCGGGGTGCGGTCGACCTCGTCCTCGAAGTCGGCTGGCACTCGGAAGAGTTCACGGAATTCCTGGTCGTAGGCGACCAGCAGGTAGTACAGCATCCGATCCCCGAACAGGAAGACCTTGACGTCCAGCGGGATCGGTTCCGGCTCCAGGGCGGCAGTGCTGATCAGGCCGTAGGCCTGCCCGATCGACTCGGTGCGAATCTCGCCGGTGCGCAGCGCCCTTTTCAGGCCGTCCCAGGCATACGGCTGGGTGAGTAGCCGCTGG
>JAAYVP010000032.1 GCA_012517115.1 Brooklawnia sp.
CACGAGGGCGCCCAAGACCACCATGATGGCGAACGCCCCAAGCCAGAAGACGTCGCGCAGCGCCCATGCCGCGCTGAATCCTGCTACCAGCACCCCGGCGAGTGTGACGATGCGTCCTCGCGGCGTGAGACGGTGCCACCAGTGCACGGTCAGTTCCCCCGGGGCACCGGCACCGTCCCAGCCGCGGCTCGTACCACATCGGCCGGCTTGCGTCCAGCCAGCCGAGCTTGGGACGTCAGCAGCAGGCGGTGCCCGAGTACTGGCCCCAGCAATGCCTGCACGTCGTCGGGGGTGACGTAGTCCCGGCCGTGCATCGCAGCCCGGACGCGTACCGCGCGCAGCAGGTGCAGCCCGGCCCGCGGCGAGGCCCCCAAGCGGAGATCGGTGTTGGTGCGGGTGGCGTCCACTACGTCGACGATGTAGCCCTTGACTGCGGGCGCGACGTGCACCCGTCCGAGCCCAGACGCGAGTCGGGTCAGCGTGGTGCCGTCGGTCACTGGCTGCAGGGTTGCCAACGGGCTGGCGGCGCCGTGGGCATCCAGCATCTCGATCTCGGCGTTGCGGGTGGGATAGCCCATCTGGATGCGGGCCATGAACCGGTCACGCTGGGCCTCGGGCAGCGGGTAGGTGCCTTCCATCTCGATCGGGTTCTGCGTTGCCACCACCATGAACGGCGGCGGCAGGCGATGCGTGGTGCCGTCCACACTCACCTGGCGTTCCTCCATCGCCTCCAGCAGTGCCGATTGGGTCTTCGGAGACGCGCGGTTGATCTCATCGCCAACCACGATGTTCGCGAAGACCCCACCCGGTTTGAACTGGAAGTCATGGGTCTCTTGGTTGTAGACCGAGACTCCGGTGATGTCGGAGGGCAGTAGGTCGGGAGTGAACTGGATGCGCCGCACCGTGCAGTCGATGGACCTGGCCAGTGCTTTCGCCAGCATTGTCTTGCCGACTCCCGGCACATCTTCGATCAGCAGGTGGCCTCCCGCGAGCAGCACCATGATGGCCAGGTCGATCTGCTCGGTCTTGCCCTCGATGACGCTGGAGATCGCGGTCCGCATGGCCCCGACTGTCTGGCGCACCTGGTCGACGTCTAATTCGATGGTCAGGGTGCGTTGAGCTTCCACGGACACGAGGATCCCATTCGGTAGACGGTCAGGGCCCACTAATCATACTGCCGCCCGCAATGCGGCGGTTCGAGGCGAAAACGCCCGTCGAGTGGTGCATGCAGAGAGCATTGTGGAGTAATGTGGAGCCAAGTGGAGGAGAGTGGTCGTGATCAGGGAGCAGGGGGGTGGCACCGGTGTTCTTCGGTACCCATACACCCAAGCTCGATGAGAAAGGTCGCTTCTTCTTGCCTGCGAAGTTTCGGGAAGAGCTGGGCGAGGGGCTGGTGCTGACGCGTGGACAGGATCGCTGTCTGGCGGTCTACCCGATGGCGACCTTCGTGAAGAAGGCCGAACAGATGGCATCTGCTCCGGCGACGGTCCGACAGGTGCGTAACTTTCAGCGCATGTTGGCGTCCTCGGCCAGCGATGAGGTGCCTGACAAGCAGGGGAGGGTGACCATCCCGATCCCGCTGCGTGAATACGCAGGCCTCGACAAGGAAATCGTGGTCGTCGGGGCCATGGACAGGTTAGAGATCTGGAACCCGCAGGCCTGGCAGGAGTACTGCAACGAGCAGGAACCGGCTTTCGCAGAACTGAATGAGGAGATCCTCCCGATCTTGTGATCGGGTGGACGCCCGCTGTGCCGTCCGGCTTCAGTCCGGGTCCGCAGCCCTGGCGCACCTTCCCCGGTGCCAGGTGGCGGTCCGGATTGAAACCAGATGTCACAGGGGCGCATGCCAGGAGGGGCACGATGGACGTGAGCAGGCGGGCCGAGTTGGCCACCGACGCCGCCGGTCACGTCGTGCACACCCCGGTCATGCTCGGCCGGATCGTCGAGTTGCTCTCACCTGCGTTGGCGGCGACCGGTGCGGTGCACGTGGACGCCACTGTCGGCATGGCCGGACACGCCGCCGCGATCCTGGCCGCGAATCCCGGGGCGCGTCTGGTCGGCATCGACCGAGACGCCGATGCGCTCGCAATTGCGGGCGAGGTACTCGAGCCGTTCACCACCCGCGTCACCCTGATCCAGGCCCGATTCGACGAACTCGACGAGGTGCTCGACGACCTCGGCCTCGGCCAGATCAACTCCTTGCTCGCCGATCTAGGGCTGTCGAGCTTGCAAGTCGACCAGCGTCAACGCGGTTTCGCGTACGCCGTGGACGCGCCGCTGGACATGCGGATGGATTCCCGCACCGAGCGAACTGCCGCCGACGTGCTCAACTCCGCGTCCCGAGCCGACCTGGCATACCTGCTCAAGCGATACGGCGAGGAACCCCATGCCGACCGCATCGCGCGGGCCATCGTCACCGAACGCGAGCGACAACCGTTCACCACATCGGCGAGATTGGTCGAGGTTATCGCCGCAGCACTGCCGGCAGCGGTGCGGCACGGGGGTGGGCACCCCGCCAAGCGCACCTTCCAGGCACTGCGGATTGAGGTCAACGGTGAATTGGACGCGCTTGCCGAGCTGCTGCCAGCCGCGCTGAACCGGCTCACCCTCGGTGGCCGCCTCGCCGTGCTCGCGTACCACTCGCTGGAGGATCGCATGGTCAAACAGAGCTTCGCCGCCGCGACCCGGGACGCCGCGCCCGAGCGCCTGCCGGTGGTGCCCGTCCAACTGCAGGCCCAGTTCAGCCCCCTGACCCGCGGTGCCGAGAAGCCGGACGCCGCCGAAGTCGCAGCCAACCCACGCGCCGCATCCGCAAGGCTGCGCGCAGTGCAACGCATTCGTCCGCGAGAGGAGCACCGATGAGCGCGCTGCAGATGTCCGCCCCGACGCCGGCCAGTGAACCGCGACCGACGCAATTGCGGGCGGTGCCGAACCGTTCCGGCCGACAGATCGCGCAGTTGCCCTTCGTGCTGATCGTCGCCCTGCTGCTGGGGGGCGGCATGACCGGTGTGCTCGTGCTATCCACCACGATTCAGACCCAGTCGGGCGAACTGAGCGTGCTGCAGGTCCGCGAGGCGGAATTGCGCTACCAGGAAGCCGCACTGGTCGCCCAAGCGCAAGATCTGCGATCCAGCGCCAAGCTGGCCGAGCGGGCTTGGGCGCTCGGCATGCGTCCCAACCCACAGCCTGCCTTCATCCAACTGCCGGGTGGCCAGGTAGTGGGAGTTCCGACCGAAGTGACCGGCGACGAATTGACCGGCATCGTGCCCGTAGCCCCACCCTCGCCCACCCCATCGCCCGTGCCCGAGCCGGAAACCGTGCCCGAGCCGGAAACCGTGCCCGAGCCGGAAACCATGCCCGAGTCCGCCGCTGCCGAGCAGCCCGCTGCGGAACCAACAGGTGACACGGTCGCCCCACACAGCACTGGAGAAACCCAGTGAACCGCTCAGCCACCGGGAACCGGCGGAGGCGCCGGAAGCTGCCCGTAGCACCCACCGACAATCGCATCACGATCTTCTTCCTGGTGATGGCGATGGTCTTCTCGATCGCCGCCGGACGCGCGTTGTTGCTGCAGGGCATCGATGCGCCCGCCAACGCGCAGGCGGCTGCCCAGCAGCTCACCCGCACCCAAGAACTCAAGGCCGACCGGGGCGTCATCCTCGACCGCAACGGTCAGGTGCTAGCCGAAACCCAGCCAGCCTTCCAGGTGATCGCCGATCCGTGGTCGATTTCCTCCAACGGCTACAATCCCGACACCATGACGGCCGAACAACGGGCCAAGGCCAAGCAGGCCCCCGAGGCGATCTCCGTCATTCTGGCCGCATACCTGGGCGGCAACAAGTCCGACTACCTGAAGAAGCTGAGTCGGCCCCGCAACGCCGACGGCAGCCCGAACCAGTACGAACTGATCGAACGCAAGGTCTCCGCCGCGCTCTATCAGCAGATGGCCAACGAGTTGAAGAACGGCGGCTGGTACGGCATCTACCCAGCCTCCGACCCGGTGCGCTATTACCCCAACGGGACGCTCGCGTCCAACGTGTTGGGCTTTGTCAACTTTGACGACGAGGGTGCGGCCGGTCTGGAGTACCTGCACGATGCCCAGTTGAGCGGCATCGACGGCAAACAGACCTACCAATCGTCGCCCTTTGGGCCGATCCCGCTCGGTGACAGCACGTTGGTCGAACCGGTTGACGGCACCACCTTCCAACTGACCATCGACGCCGAACTGCAGTGGATGGCCCAGACCGAACTGGCCAATGCCGTCGCCAAGGCGAACGCCAAGAGCGGCACTGCGGTCATCATGGCCGTCCAGACCGGCGAGATACTGGCACTAGCCAACGTGCCCACCTTCGACTCGAACAACCCTGGTGATGCCGATCCGGACGACCTTGGCAATCGGGCGGTCACCGACGCCTACGAGCCCGGCTCGGTGCAGAAAGTACTCACCATGGCGGCTCTGCTGGATGCAGGACTGATTACCGGTGACAGCACCGTCGAGGTGCCCGGGCAGGTCATGTCGGGCGGCGGGTTCATCAACGACGCGTGGTCCCATGGCACGCTCTATCTGACCGCCCGCGGTGTGCTGGCACAGTCGTCCAACGTCGGCACGGTCTTGCTAACCCGGCAGATGGACAAGGCGACGCTGTCGAACTACCTGGCGTCCTTCGGTCTCGGCAACTCCACTGGTATCGAACTGCCCGGCGAAACCGGGGATGCGATGGGCGTGCTCCCCGGCGCGGACATGGCCGACTACACCCGCGACCAGATCTCGTTCGGCCAAGGGCTGTCGGTCACCGCGATTCAGGAAGCCGCGGCAATCGCCGCTGTCACTAATGGCGGGGTGTACCACCAGCCGACCGTCATCGCCGCTGCGCACACCTCCGCCGGCGACCAGGTGCCCTTCGAACGACAAGAGCCGTATCGGGTGATCAGTCAGCAAGCCTCCGCGGCGGTCGTCAACATGATGGAGGCCAGCGTGGCGTCGCCGGAGATGACCACCCTGGACTCCAAGACCATCCCGGGCTACCGGATGGCCGGCAAATCGGGTACCGCGCAGAAGATCGGCGACTACGGCAACTACGACGGCGGATACACCGGCAGCTATGTTGCTGTGGCGCCGGCGCAGAATCCCGAGATCTTGGTCTACGTCGTCATCGACGAACCGACCAATGGGTACTACGGTGGCGTCGTGGCCTTCCCGTCTGCTCGCGAACTGATGATTCAGGCGCTGCCGCGCTACGGCATCGCCCCGGCGACCAATGTTCCGGAGTTCACCGACCCGCTGAGCTACCAGCCGTGAACAGCGCAGTCCGCCCCAAGTTGTCGGACCTGCTGGCAGGACTGGGTGTCCGGCTGCCGCCTCAGGATCCCCCAATACAGGGGTTGACCTTCGACTCTCGTCGGGCGCATCCGGGAGACCTCTATGTGGGTTTGCCGGGGACGCAAAGCCATGGCGCCGTTTTCGCCTCGGCCGCGCAAGCGGCTGGTGCGGTCGCCTTGCTCACTGATGCCGAGGGTAGCCGGCTCATCGGGGAGGCAACACTGCCGGTCGCCGTGGCCGACGATCCACGTACTGCGATGGCGTTCGCGTCCTGCCGCTTTTACGATTACCCCACGCGTGCGCTGATCAGTTTCGGGGTCACTGGCACCAACGGGAAGTCGACCACAGTGCTGATGCTGGCGTCCGCGTTGGACGGCGCCGGGCGCTGCGTCGGCAGTATCGGGACGCTGGGCTTCCGGCTTGGCGGCCAGCCGCTACGGCTGGATCGCACCACCATCACCACTCCGGAGTCCCCCGACCTGCAATCGATGCTCGCTGTGATGCGTGACGGTGGTGCCGACACCATGGCTATGGAGGTCAGCTCGCACGCTCTGGCGCTGCGGCGAGTGGCCGGTATCAAGTTCGATGTCGTCGGGTTCACCAACCTCGGCCGGGACCACTTGGAGTTCCACCACACGATGGCCGAGTATTTCGCGGCCAAGGCCCAGTTGTTCACCCCGGAGTACGCCAGCCGTGCGGTGATCAACGGCGACGATGAGGCCGGCCTCCGGTTGCTTGACCAGACCAGGCAGTTGGGCCTGGCCGCAGTCTCGGTCGGCTTCGGGCCGGACTGCGTCTATCGTGTCGTCGAGTGGCATCCGGAGGGTACGGGCAGCAGCTTCACGCTGGTTCACCCCGCGGGGACGCTGAC
>JAAYVP010000264.1 GCA_012517115.1 Brooklawnia sp.
ACGTCGGTGAACGCGTCCACGAATCGCACGATCAAGAACATGGTGCCGATGACAGCGCCCTCCACGCCCACGACGTTGGTGTAGTAGAGGGTGAGGAACATTCCCGCCATCGTGAATGCCAGGTTGTTCGCTGCGTCGCCTGCCGCGTAGGCGAGGTAGTTGGTTATTGTCAGCGGCTTTTGGGCGGTGGGAGGCACAACTTCCGAGGTGGTGGTCATAGTGGGTACTCCTTGCTCCTACTCGGCCTCGGCAGCGCGGACGGCATCGACGATCGCGGCGACTGCGGAAGATTCACGGATACGGCTGGTGTTGATCACCAAGTCATAGCGGTCGGCCTGCATCGGGTCCCAGCCGTAGAGGATCTCGGACATGTCGCGCCGCACCCGATCTTCACGACGCTGCCGGGTCCTGGCTTGTTCCACGGAGATGCCGTCTACCTTGGCTGCGCGCTGGATTCTGTCCTCCAGATCGCCGGTGAGCAGCACATGCACAGTGCGAGGGCGTGACGCCAGGATCAGAGCGGCGTTACGGCCCACTATGACGCCGCCTTCGCGCGCGAATCGGCGGACATCATCGTTGTTTCGGGACACCAGATCGCGCTTTTCGGCCTGCGTGGTCACCACGTCACGGCCGGCAAATCCGCCGTATGCACCACCCATCACGGCGAAGACCTGCGCGAGCATAGCGCGGTTCTCCAGGCTGTCAAGGGCTGTGTCGGATCCTCCTTCGAGTTCCGCAGAACTGAAGGCCTGCTGATGGTACGGGTAGCCGAGCTTTTCTGCGACGGCTCGGCCGATAGCATCGGCACCAGCGCCATATTGCTCGAAGATTGTGACGACCGGATTCTCGCCGGTCGACGGTGACGGAGCATCAGTCATGTCAACCTCTCTGTGGTTTCGATTCCGACGAGCCTAGCTGATCTGCGCCCCGACAACGAGGCATAGGTGTTTTGGTGCTGTCACCGTCGGAATGGGCCTGTTGCTTGGATGCGTTTCTCGGCACTGCGGGCAACACCGGAATCGTTGACTGGCTTCGCTCCATGCGCGTCGCGATCGGCTGGCAACTGTCCCCCGCGACTACTCCACGACTACTGAATTCCAAGCTCAAGCTGAGCTCGAGCCGCAACCATCGCCGGACCGTACCAGAACATTGCACGGCCGGACACTAGGACGGTGCGGACGCCGCGGAACACGTCCGGGCCGTCGGTGGCCGAGAACGGATAGGGCTCGTCGGGCAACAGCACCACGTCCGGACGCTCCGCGAGCACCGCACTTGCGTCCGCTTGCGGATAGCGGTCGCCGAGCGCGACTGCCACATTCGTCCAACCGAGATGGGCCAGCAGGCTATTTGCGTAGGTGCCCGCACTCACCCATCGCCAGGGCCTGCGCCAGACCGGGACGGCCACTCGCAAGCCAGGACGCTGTGGTGGCCTGGACCAAGTCAGCTGCGCCGCCACGAGCCAGTCGGGCACACTGTCGAGGCAGAGAGATTGCGCAAACAGCCGCTCGAGGCTTGTCAGCGCGTCATCGATGCTGTCGATCCGGGTGACCCAGACATTCATGCCCCGTGCGCGGAGCCGATCGACGTCAAGCCGACGGTTCTCCTCCTGGTTCGCCACCACCAGGTCTGCCCGAAGCCGGTGAATCAGTTCGATGTCGGGATTCTTAGTGCCTCGCACCCTCGCCACGTCTAATCCTGCCGGTTGGGTGCACCAGTCGGTCGCCCCGACCAGCACCCCCGGCACAGTCCGGGCGATCGCCTCGGTGAGCGACGGGACCAGACTAACCACCCGCTGCGGCGGCCCGTCGAGCGCGACCGGCGCACCCAGATCGTCGACCAACCTGTGACGCGGCACCCGAGGACTCATTTCAAGACCCGTCATTCGCAGGGTGTGCGGACGGCGGCTCGGTCTCACGGACTCGGTCAGCGTTACTCTCCCTCAACATCTGTTGGGCTCGAGTAGTGGGCATCCGCGTCCAACTGGGGTTGGCCTGAGTCCAGGCAGGATCGGTGATCATCCTTGCGATCGCCAAACCTGCGGCGAGCGCGACCACCATGCCCAATGCCGTGGAACCGTTCATGAGCGCATCCAACGGATCCCCGTCGATCACCGCCAGCAGCGCCCGGTAGGTGCTCGCGCCGGGGATCATGACCAGCACGGCTGGCACCGAGAGGATGATCCGCGGCGCCGGCAACCGCTGCGAAGCCCAGCCGGCCAGCAGCCCGACCAGGGTGGTCGCCGCGGTAGCGCACAACAGCGGATTCCCACCGGCGTCCACCGCGGCAAGCCGGGGAACGTTCGCAAGAGCGCCGATCACGGACGCGGCCAGCGCCGGCCGCAGCGGGGTGTTGAACGTGATGGCGAACCCGAAGACACCCGCGAAGCTGACCACGACCCGCAAACCGAGCAATACGCCAGCTGGCAGGTCGAGGGCTGGGAGTTCGTCGGGACTCAGCCCGAACACCCACGCGACCAGCCACGCCCCCAAGGCGGCAGCAAAAGTGATCATCGTCGCGTACAACAGTCGGGACATCCCCGATGTGAAGTCGAACCGGGCTAGGTCGAGGGCCGCGGTGAGCAAGGGGAAACCGGGCACCAGGAACAGGATCGCCGAAGTGAACGCGACCACATGGAGCGGTTGAGTGGCCGACGGGAGCGCCCAGCGGAGCACTTCAGCGAACAGCATGTAGATTCCACACGCGAGGGTCGCGGCCATCGCCACTGCGGCCAACTGGTTCAACCGGAAGCGCCGCAGCAACAACTGGAACAGCTTGCCGCAGCCTGCGGCAAGGCCAGCCACGAGGCACTCCTGCCAGCGTCCGTTGTTCAGGAACGCGAAGGCCGCGCACGCCACGGCCGCGCCGGCCACGATCGCCCACCGCGGGTGGTGTTGCGCCCTCGCCTCCAGCAGGTCCAGCTGCCGGTGCAGCCTCGCTGCGCTGAGACCGGTAGTGGCACGCATCGACACCTGCATCAACGCCGCGATCCGGTCGGCGTTCACGACCGGGACGGGGACTTCCACAACCTGGGTCCGGAAGGTGCCGTTGACCCGGGTGGTGGCCACGATCTCATTCAGGCTCACCTGGGCTTCAAGCTGGTCGATTCCCAGCGCCTGCGCCACTCGCCCCATCGCAGCCTTCACCCGGTAAGAGCCGGTGCCCGCGGTGAGCATCATCGAGCCCATCCGGCAGACGGCGTCCGACTTCTCGGCGAGGGCTGCGGCAGTGTCGACGGATGAGGCATCCTGCGTCATGGCGCTGTCTCCGTTTGCGTATCCGGGATCAGAACCGGGGACGTCTCTGGCGTGGCGAGCGAATGGCAGATCATGGGCTGGGGCTCCTTGCTCGAGGATGATCGAGACAGCAGGTGGTCTGACTCATCGCTCCAGCGAGCGCATCACAGTTGCGGCACAGTGTGGGTTCTCACCACGTTCCCCTGCTCAAGCTGGGATCCGATCCCCAGTATCTCGAGCGCCCGCCGTGGGGGAGGGCACTGCCCATAGGGTATCGGACACGCGGTAGGTGCGGCGGGCATGATGGCGGGGCCACGCCTTGTGTCCCAACTGTCGAAGCGGCGGCTCCATGGTCACGCCTGGGATGGTCCGGGCAGGGTGGCAGCGGCGGCAACCAGGCAGATCACCGCCCATGCTGCTGCCGTGGCGAGGCCGAGCTGCATCCCGACGGAGAAGCCGGCGTCGCGTCCGACAAACACACCGAACAGGGCGATCGCGAGGGCCTCACCGACCTGCCGGAACGTGTTGGACACGGCGCTGGCCACACCGTCATGTCCCTCCGATGCTTATTCGAGGACGACACCGGCCACCGGCGGCATCGCCACCGAGTCAGAACAGGCTGGCCAGAAACACGCGGCCGAACCCAATTGGGGAGATCCTGCTGGCGCACCCCTCGGAGGATGCTCCCTCGCCAGCGCGGACGCGGCGTCTGGCCTACCAGAATGGATGCCCGACCTGGCGCGTCCCTGGGAAGGCAGTCGAAAAGCGCGCATCGGTTGCTCATCCAGCGGGTTAGCTGGGATGCATCGTGCAACCGGTGCGCGTTTTTCGACTGGGACGACGGCGGCCGGGCTGCGCCGCTTAGCCCGCGGCGGCGGGGGCGGCTGTGACCGCCCATGCCGCCGGGGGCAGGCCTTACCGAATCGGCTCGGTGCCGCCAGGACCCATGCCGCCGCCCATGCCTCCGCCGCCCATGCCGCCGGGGCCCATACCGGCCATGCCGGCGGTCCAGGCCGAGCCGTTGGCGGTCACGATCCCGTCGGCGACCTGGACGGAACCATTGGCGTCGATCGGCGCCTCGCCGCCGTTGGCGGCACTGGTGATGTCGACCGTGCCGCCGGTGATCGTCAGCGAGCCGTTCGAGTCGAGACCGTCAAAGCCAGCGCGGACAGTCACGGTGCCGCCCGTGATCTCGAGCCGCTCACCGGTATCCGCCTCGGCATCGCCTTCGACGTAGGCGGTGCCTGCGATCAGCGCCTGCAACTCAGCGTTGCCGGACGCGTTGATGCCGTCGTCACTAGCCGTGACGTCCACGGTGCCAGCGCTGATGCCGATGTTCGCGGCTTCGATACCTTCCGTGGAGGCCGTTACGGTGACTGTCGGTGCCGACGCGGGCTCGGCGTCGTCGCTGACGAGTCCGATCGAGACGATTACCTCGGCCTTCACGCCGTCGTCGACGACAGCTGCGGTGACGCTGCCACCGGCGATCACGGTGTCTGTGAAGGCCTGCAGTCCGTCATCACCCGCTGTGACCTCGATGGTGCCGCCGCTGACGTAGATGTAGCCCTTGGTCCAGTCGATGTCGGCGGACGCCTCCCCGTCATCGCCGTCGCTCTTCATGCCGTCACCTGCGGTCGACTGCAGCGTGAGCTGCCCGCCTTCCACGACCAGCGCATCCTTGCCGCGCAACGCGTCGTCGACGGCGGTGACCGAGATGGTGCCTGAGCGGATCACCAGGTCGTCCTTCGACACGATGCCATCGTTGCCGTTGCCAGCCACGGTGAGAGAACCATCACCCGAAATGGTGAGGTCGGTCTCGGCGTAGATCGCTGCGTCGGCCGATGCGTCGGCGGCGTAGGCGGAGGCATCGGAGACCGAGTTCTGGCTGCCGGCAGCAAGGTAGATCGCGACGTCATCTGCGCTCGCCACCTCGATGGCCGCCCCGGAGTCATTTGTTATCTGGACGCCGTCCAGGATGAGCACGACCAGTGCGTCCTCGGGGGCCTCGACCCGCAGCTGTCCGGTCAGGGAGCCGCTCAGCCGGTAGACCCCGGCCTCGGTGATCGTGACAGTTGATCCGCTCGCCGTAACCCCGGTCGCGCTGCCGGACAGTCCACTTCCCGACAGGGTTACGTTCACGGCGTCGGCCTCGCTCCACTCGTCATCGTTCACCGTCGTGTAGTCGGCATTGGC
>JAAYVP010000265.1 GCA_012517115.1 Brooklawnia sp.
GCGAAATCTTCAGCCGGGAGGCCAGCCTCGACCCGTAACGGACGATCAGTTCCGCACCGCCGACGACGGTAGCGAGTCCGACCAGCATCGGGACGAAAGCGGGCACGAGATCACCTTATTATGCGAGCTGGGGCGGTCACCCGTGAGACTCCGCGCTGGTCTGAGTGTCTCCGGCTGCTGCCTACCACCTAATCCTTCCGGCCGCCGGTGCTGGCCACCCTCCCAAGGCTGGCTGACTCCGCTCCGTTGGTGCGCCAGGCGTTCGTCCTAATCAGATTCCGTTAAGCCGGTACAAGAAGGCGGCCATCGCGTCCCGCATCACCGGTTCAACGGGACGGTAGCTGCCGTCCGGCCAGCCTGTGGAAACTCCGGTCGAACGAAGCCAAGCCATTTCGGTGAAGAACTGGTCGCTCGTCGCGACATCAGTGAACGGGGATGTGGCCGGCGGGGTGTAGGACGGGCTGCCCTTGAATCGGTACATGAATGCGGCCATCGCGTCCCTGTTCACCGGATCCCACGGCCGGAAGGTGCCGTCTTCGTAGCCCGTCGCGATGCCCTCCGAGTGCATCCAGGTCATCTCTTTGTAGAAGGGCGTCGACGGGGTGATGTCGGTGAACGGTGAGGTCGCCGGGGCGTCGAAGGCTGGGCTGCCGGCGAGCCGGTAGAAGAACGCGGCCATCGCGTCCCGGGCGATCGGCTGCCACGGACGATAGGTGAGCGTCCCCTCGGGTTCGACCCAACCAGTGCTGATGCCGCTGTCGGCCAGCCACTCGATCTCGTTGAGGAACAGCATCCGCGGCGGGAAGTCCACGAATCGGCTGCTGTTGAAGTTCGCGAACGACGCCCCGCCGCAGGTCAGGTTGTAGTCGTAGGTGCCGTCAGTCCACTGCGATATATACACCGGGCCGCCGGAGAAGCTCACCGCGGTGCACTTGTCGATGGCCTCGTTCGGGTAGTCGAGCGTGCCGGACGCGGTCCATACCGGCACCCCGGTCAACTGCCAGCCCTCGGTGATCTCGTTCCACCCGTTCAGGTAGGAGTAAAGGCCGTAGCCGTAGCCGGCCTCGTCCAGAGCCCGCATCAGCCCGGTGATGACGTAGCGATTCTCGAGCTTCTGCGCCGAGGTCGAACTCGGCCACGGTTGGGCCGGACGCGGTTCGACATCGATCCACACCACGCCCGGGTCCCAGCCAACGCGATTCAGCGATGCCACCGCCGCGCGTCCCTCGGCGTACCCCACGTTGCGCAGCTTGTCGGCACGGTTGGTGCCCGACCACGGCCCGTTGCCTCCGTAGGTGTCGAGTTGGTCGGTGGTCGGGAAGGTTGCCATGGTGTAGGCCTGCGCGGGGATCTCGTTGTCGTGAGCCCAGTTGACGTGTTGTTGCAGGCAGGGGTTTTCGGTGAACGCCAGACCCCGGGTGAGCCCGATGATCACGAACGACGTGTCGGTCGGCGGCATGGGCTGGCCGTTGGGGCATTGAGGCCACGAAATGTCGTAGCCGTACTCGGTCTCAGCGTGCGCGGTCGCGGCGGGCAGCACCGAGCCGACGATTGTTATCAGCGCGACGACGAGGAGCTGCGCCAATGTCCGGGCGGCACGATTGGGGGAGATGTGATGGCGACGAGCGGACATGACGCACCTTCCTTGTGCTCATGGGGCCAGGTGGCGCAATTCTTGCACCGGTGCCCCCTGTGGCCATGGCGACACGACGACGGACGCCGGAGCGGTCCACTCACAGTACGGTCCAGGTGTCGTGCCCGGCCACCAACTTCTGCAGTGCGGCTTGGCGGTCGAGCGGCATCGAGAGCCGCTGGCGCGCCTCGTCGTCGAAGACCGGCCGCTCCACGCTGCGGAAGATCCCGATCGGGGTGGCTGGGCTTAGTCGGGCGCTCGTCAGCTGCGACAGCTGGAAGGCGAGGCCTGCATCGCGGGCCTGCGCGTCGTGCACGACGATGCTCGCCTCATCGACCTCGGAGCGCGGCCGGACCGCGAGATGCCCGTCGGTCTCGCGAGCCACGACGAACCGGCCTCCGGCGAAAATGACCGGACGCCCGTGTTCGAGTGGGATCATGGCGGCCGAGTCGGTTTGTTTGAGGTGATCGAATGCGCCGTCGTTGAAGATCGGGCAGTTCTGGTAGATCTCCACCAGCGACGCGCCCCGATGCTCGACCGCCGAGCGCAGTACCGACGTGAGGTGCTTCCGGTCGGAGTCGATGGTCCGCGCGACGAAAGACGCCTCGGCCCCCAAGGCCAGCGTCACCGGGTCGAACGGGCGGTCCACCGACCCCGAAGGCGAGCTCTTGGTGATCTTGCCGCGTTCCGAGGTAGGCGAGAACTGGCCTTTGGTGAGGCCATAGATGCGGTTGTTGAACAGCACGATCGTGATGTTCACGTTGCGGCGCAGCGCGTGGATCAGGTGGTTCCCGCCGATGCTCAACGCGTCCCCGTCACCGGTCATCACCCAGACCGCCAGATCGGGGCGAGCCATCGCGATCCCGGTTGCGATTGACGGCGCGCGGCCGTGGATCGAATGCATGCCGTAGGTTTCCACGTAGTAGGGAAATCGCGACGAGCAGCCAATCCCCGAGACGATGACCGTGTTCTGCTTGGCGATACCCAGTTCAGGCATCAGCGACTGGAAAGCGGCCAGCACCGCATAGTCGCCGCAACCGGGGCACCACCGGACCTCCTGACCGGAGACGAAGTCC
>JAAYVP010000266.1 GCA_012517115.1 Brooklawnia sp.
AGCGCGCGGGCGCGGACCCCGCGTCCGTCAACGGTGACATTGGCCGCCATCGCCAGCCCGAGCACGACGATCAGTACGGTGAGCAGCGCCATCAACAACGCACTGCCAAGCATGCCGGCGGCCAGCATCATCGGCACCGGGACGGCAGTGGCCAGCGACCCGAGGCCGAGCACTACCATGGCCGCCCGGGCGACTCGGGTGCGTCCGGTCCACGCCAGCGTCACCGCGTCGTCCACCAAGAGCCGGGGTGCGGTGGCGTCGATGTTGGCCGGCACCGCTTCGTCGCCCGGCCGCTGCCGGAAGACCAACCAGAGCAGGACGCCGACGACAATCGCCACGACACTGGCAACCACGATCGGCCAATCCGCCGAGGTGCCACGCACCTGCTCATCGGTCATGCCGCGCTGCATCCAGACCGATCCGTTGCTCACCCCCGATATGAAGACTGCCGTCGCGGCACTGACCGGCCCCATGACGCGGCCTTGCTTCATGACCAGGCCGATCACCACCACGAACAGCGGCAGCACCCCGGCGATCACAGCGTTCTCCACGTACAACTGGGCAGTCGGCTTGAACGCATCCGCCGGGCCATCTGGGCCCCAATGGGTCGCGACCACTTCGGGGAGTTGTCCTCGGCCTGCCCACAGCAATAGCGAACCGCCGAGCGCGGCGGCGAGCACGATGATGGCACTCACGACGGTAGCCACCAGGTCGCCACGGTCGACCTTGACAGGACTAGGCATCTGCTTCTTCCTCGTTGATCATGCGGACCAGTTCTTCGCGGCTGATCCCGAGCCGCTCGGCTTGCGAGATGAGCTCGTCGACCATCGCGCCCAGCCGCGAGACACCGGAGCCGGACGCTATCACCACAGCGCCTCGACCGCGGCGCAGCTCTATCAGCCCTTCGTCGCGCAGTTCCTGGTAGGCGCGCAGCACGGTATGCAGATTCACGTCCAGGCTCTTCGCGAGGTCCTTGCCGGAGGGCAGGCGGTCGCCGGGGTGCAACGTCCCCTCGCCGAGCGCACGCCGCACCACCCCTGCGATCTGCGCATACAGGGGCTCGGGGTCCCGCGGGTCCACTCGCCATAGCATTGTTCTATAATAACTAGAAGATACGAAAGCGAGACCACGCCGGATTCCCTGCACAGACGGCCCGGGAAACGACACGATTGCCCGCGAAACGATCATGCCGCGACCCGAACCTTGATTCTTCGGGTCGAGATGCCAGCCTGGTGCGTTGAGTGCCCCCGATGGGAATCGAACCCATACTCGAGCGGGTTTAAGCCGCTTGCCTCTACCGTTGGGCTACGGGGGCCGAACCTAACCTGACAATCGTAGGCCTCGGTCGTCACGGACGATCGACCAAGCGATACCGTCCAGTATGTCGGCCTCACTGGCTTGCAGGTTGACCCCAACGCGCCGGGTGACCTCGGCGACCACCAGCGAGCCTGCGCCCAGCACGTTGGCTCGTTCCGGCGCCACCGGGCCAAGAGCCGCGATCTCGGCAGCAGTCATGCCCAGCAGCCGGTCGGCTAGGTCAACCACTTCAGAGGGGGTCATCACCGAACCATGTACCCGGGCACGGTCATAGCTGGCCAGCCCGAGGTTAACCGCTGCCATGGAGGTGATAGTACCGGCGACACCGATGAACGTGCCGATCCCGGTCAGGTCAACCGGGCAGGCGTCGAGCAACCGGTTCACCTCAGCGCGGGCAGCGGCGATCTGCTCCGGGGTCGCAGGGTCGGTCCGCAGGTAGCGTTCCCGGATTCGCCGCGATCCCATGTCGATACTGTCAGCCTGCTCGACCCGTCCAGACGAGTCGCCGCGGACCAGCTCTGTGGAGCCACCCCCAGAGTCCATAACCAGCACCGGGTCGCCGTCCAGCCGGGCACCCGAGACCGCGCCGGCAAACGACAGCGCAGCCTCCTCATCTCCGCTGATCAGCTCAGGTTCGATGCCCACTCGCTCGCGCACCCCCGCGAAGAACTGGTCCCGGTTCGCTGCGTCACGGGACGCCGAGGTGGCCACGAAGCGAGCCCGAGTGCAGCCGTGCCTGCGGATCAGGGGCACGTACTCATCAATCGCCGCCCAGGCTCGGGCCATCGCTTGGTCGTCTAGCCGCCCGGTCGCGTCCACCCCGTGCCCGAGCCCGACGAAACGCAACTCGCGCTCCAGTTCGTACAGGGCCGGGCGTCCCCCGGCCTGATCGTCGACCCGGGCAACGTACAGCCGCAACGTGTTGGTACCGGCATCCATCGCAGCAACTGTCTCACTCATCACGGTCCTCCTCCGGTGTGCAGGGTCCGTCCCAGAACTCCCCTATCAGCGCGAGGGTCTCATCGCCGATCGGGTTGACGCCGGGGCCAGCAGCCAGAGCATGACCGACCAGCGCATGCAGGCACTTCACTCGGGTGGGCATCCCGCCAGCGCTGAAACCTGCGATCTCGGGCAGCTCGTCCGCGGTCTCAGCGGCCAGCGCAGCCCGATCGGCAAGGTAGGCCTCATGGGCTTGTCGATAGCGCTCAGCCAACTGTGGGTCGTCGGTCAGCCGCTGCGTCATTTCAGCCATGACACCGGAGGCCTCCAATCGGGATACGGCCGCCACCGCTCGCGGACAGGTCAGATAGTAGGTGGTCGGGAAGGGGGTGCCGCCCGGCAAGCGTGGCCGGGTCGCGAGCACACCGGGATGCCCACAAGGGCATCGCCAGGCGACACCGGCCACCCCGCGCATCGGACGCCCGAGTTGGGCCTCCGCGATGCGGGCATCGTCAGCGGTGTACGTCTGGTAACCAGCCATCACGATCATCGTCTCCCGCTCATCCGCCGTTCTCCGGCGTGGGATCGTCGGCAGCGGCCACGCTGCCCCACATCCGCTCCCACCAGGTCTTGGCGTACTCGCCGGGCGGCAGTTGGGCGGCGCCGATCTGGGAGCCACCGCCGTAGGACTCGCCATCGGGTCCGATCACCCGGAAGCCCGTCTCGCCCGGCACCACCCAGCCGAGCCGTTCCCGGGCCTGGATCTTCACATACGCCGGGTCGTTCCAACGTTCGACCTCATCCTCCAGCTTGCTGATCGACTGCTCATGTTGGGCGATCTGTGCGCGCGCCTCCGCGATGCGGTACTGCTGGTTGAAGTAGACCCGCAGTGTGGTCGCGTAGCTGAACAACAGGACCACCATCACCACCCCAAGGATGATGGCGCGCTGGGTGACCCGCAGGCCGTTCTGAAACCTCGGCGCCAGCGTCGCTCCGCCGCTGGTGACGGGTACCTGTTCCGCGCTCTTCTGCGCTGTCGACGCGGTTTTGGCCGATGCACCACGCGAGCTAGGACGCGACGAGGTGCGGGCGCTGGGGGTGTTGTCCTGACCGCGCCCGATCGGGCGGCCGCTCCTTGGCCTGCGCGTCGAGTCCGGCATCGGTGACCCCCTCCCTGGATCGCGATAGTAAACATAGCTGGGGTCGTCCCCACGGTTGAAACGCGAGGACGACCCCAGCTCAGTTCATCGGGTCAAGCCAACGGCTCAGGCCCACTTGTCGGTGTCGAAACGCGGGAAGGCCGACACACCGGCGTAGACCGCCGACTCGTCCAGCTCTTCCTCGATCCGGATCAGCTGGTTGTACTTGGCGACGCGTTCGCCGCGGGCCGGGGCACCAGACTTGATCTGGCCACAACCGAGCGCCACCGCGAGATCAGCGATGGTGGTGTCTTCGGTCTCGCCGGAGCGGTGGCTCATCATGGTGCTGTAGCCACTGCGATGGGCCAGGTTGACCGCGTCGATGGTCTCAGTCAACGAACCGATCTGGTTCACCTTGACCAGCAGAGCGTTGGCCGACTTCTGGTTGATGCCACGCTGTAGACGCTCGACATTGGTCACGAAGAAGTCGTCGCCGACCAACTGCACCTTATCGCCCAAGCGCTCGGTGATGACGGCCCAACCTTCCCAGTCTTCCTCGTTCAGGGGGTCTTCGATGGAGACCAGCGGGTAGTCGGCGACCAACTGCTCGTAGTACTCGATCATCTCGGCCGACGACTTCTTGCTGCCCTCGAATTCGTACTTGCCGTCCTCGTCACAGAACTCGGTGGCGGCAACGTCGAGCGCCAGCGCCACGTCGGCGCCCGGCTTGTAGCCCGCGGCCTTGATGGCCTCCTCGATCAAGTCGAGGGCTGCGCGGTTGGAGTCGAGACTCGGCGCGAAACCGCCCTCGTCACCCAAACCAGTAGCCAAGCCCTTGTCCTTGAGCACCTTCTTGAGGGCTTGGTACACCTCGGAGCCGACGCGCATCGCCTCGGCGAAGCTCTTGGCGCCGATCGGAGCGATCATGAACTCCTGGATGTCGACGTTGGAGTCGGCGTGCGCGCCACCGTTGAGAATGTTCATCATCGGGACGGGCAGCAAGTTGGCGGTGGGGCCACCGATGTACTTGTAGAGCGGCAGTTCAGCCGACTCGGCAGCGGCGCGTGCCACCGCGAGCGAGACACCAAGGATGGCATTGGCACCCAGGTTTGCCTTGTTCTTGGTGCCGTCAAGCTCGATCATGGCCTCGTCCAGGCCACGCTGGTCGGTGGCGTCCCAGCCCACGACCTCCTTGTAGATCGACTCGTTCACATGCTCAACGGCCTGCAGCACACCCTTGCCGCCGTATCGCGATTTGTCGCCGTCTCGCAGTTCAACGGCCTCAAAGGCACCGGTGGAGGCACCCGACGGGACGCCTGCGACGGCGAAAGAGCCGTCATCCAGGAGGGCCTCGACCTCGACGGTGGGGTTGCCGCGGGAATCCAGGATCTCGCGAGCCTCGATGAATTCGATAAGTGCCACGGGTGTTGCCCTTTCATTCGGACTGGGTGGATCGATTCGTTGTCCGAGTCCACACTATCGGTCAACGCATAGGCTTTGGGCCCGGTAGCCAACTGCCTGTAAGCGCCAGATGAACGACTGCCTCAGAATTGGCCTTCGGCGCGGCGCACGTTGTCCTCAAGCGCACGCAGCGCATCGCGGGTGGCTTGGTCTGCGTCAACCCCGCTGGCTTGCGCGCGCTGGATGATCGACAGCATCTGCCGCCCGACCTGCTCTGCGGTGATCGGTTCGTCGGCCATGGGCACGTCAAGGTGGACGTGGCGGGTGCGCGCGACCACCTTGTCGGCCCTGGCCAGGGTGGGCAGCGCGGCGGGAATGCCCTCCAGCGCGCTGCATCGCTGCTTCTCGGCCCGCTTGGCCGCCTCCCAAGTGCCCATCATGTCGTCAGGGTCGTCCGCCCCGTCGAAGACCCAGGGGTGCCTACGCACCAGCTTGTCGCAGATGCCGCCAGCGACGTCCTCAATACCGAACCTACCTTGTGAAGATGCGATTTCGGCGTGGAAGTAGATCTGCAGCAACAGATCTCCCAGCTCCTCGCGCAGGTCGTCGTCCGGGATGTCGGAGTCGCTGTCGCCGGCCTCGATCGCGTCCACCACCTCAGCGGTCTCTTCGATCAGATGCTTGACGAGGCTACGGTGAGTTTGCTCGGCGTCCCACGGGCAGTCGGTCCTCAGGCGCGCCATGATCTCGGCGAGCCGGAGAAGCTGGCTCACGCCC
>JAAYVP010000267.1 GCA_012517115.1 Brooklawnia sp.
GGCGAAGGTAGCGTTGCGCACGTCGAGGTCTTCCAGCTGGGCGGTGTGAGAACTCCCATCATCGGAAGACCTCGACTCTCAACCCGGCACCGACGCGCCGACGGTGACCACACCCACCTACACCCTCGATTGTGATGAGCCCCGTTAGTTTAGTCGGTTAGTTCGATTCGACGCTGGTGCACGGTTGACGTGGTCAGTCGCGGTTGCGGTGAGTTTATTGGCACACGGCGTGGAGGGCTCGGTCGCGTCGGGGTTCAGCGGCGGGGCCGAGCCCGCACGTGCAGCTGCCGGTCGTCCACGTGCAGGTCGCCTGGCAACGTGAACGTTTCACGCACCAGGACGCAGGCTTCGTGTCGGCGCCCGTCAGAGCATCGCTCCGGTCACGGCATACTTACATCCGCCAGTGTCTCGGTCGCATGCACCGGTCCTTGCGTCCTCCGAGCGCCTCAGAACGAGATCAGCACCTTGATGTTATTCTCCGGGTGATCCAGAAGATCTTGCATTGCCTCGACGGTTTGGGCGAACGGATAGACCGTCGTCGCCAGTGGACGCACATCCACCGTGCCTGCAGCCACATGATCAATCAGGGGGAGGAAGGCGTCCAATGAGTTGCGCGAACCAACGACGTCCAGTTCTTTTTTGATCAGTACAGACTGGTTGAAGCTGACTTCGCGTTTGCCGTTTCCGATCAGCGAGATCCGTCCGCCGAAAGCCGACGCGGCGATGCTGTTCAGGAAGCTCTCGGGCACCCCGGTGGCCTCCATCACCACGTCGAACCCGTTTCCACTGGTCAGTTCCCGGGCGGCCTGCTCGACGTTGGTGATGCCCTTGAGGTTCAAGGTCCCCTGGGCGCCGAGGGCCGCTGCGGCAGCCAGGCGCGACTCAAGTAGGTCGGCGATCCAAACCTTCGCCCCCTTCACCATGGCTGACAGCATCGCGAAGATGCCGATGGCCCCGGCGCCCAGCACTAGGACGTTGTCGTCCGGGCCAATGCGCGCCCGGTTGGCAGCGTGGAAGCCGATCGAGAAGGGCTCGATCATGGCGAGTTGCTGCGCGTCCAAGGTCTTGCCCGGGTAGATCCGCCCGATCGGCATCGCGATGTACTCCTGGAAAGCGCCATCGCGGTGGACGCCCATGGTCTGGTTCGACTCGCAGCAATTCACCAGACCCCGACGGCAGGAGTAGCAGTGACCGCAGTTGAAGTAGGGGTTGGCTGTCACCAGCATGCCCGGGGCGAGCCCTTCGGCCTCGCCGTTTACTTCGATCACCTCAGCGGAGAACTCGTGTCCTGGCACCCTGGGGTAGGTGGCGAACGGCTGGTTTCCGGTGAAGGTCTGCAGGTCCGAGCCACACACCCCGGCGTACTTGATACGCAGCAAGGCTTCACCCGGGCCCGGCTGGGGACGGGGAACCTCGACCACTTCGATGCGTCCAGGTGCGGTCACCTGCACAGCTCTCATCATAAACCCCCTAGTAGATTAGATTTACCAAGCCGATAGAGAAGACCGGGAAGAGGACGAGCAGAGCCAGGGTGCCTGCGAGCATCAGGTAGTAGGGCACTGCTTCGCGTATGAAAGAACCGATCGGGCACTTTGTGATCGCGCAGGTGACGAACATCAGGGTGCCCATGGGCGGGCTGAGCGCGCCGATTGCCATGTTGAAGATGAAGATCATCGCGAAGTGGATCTCGTCCAAGCCGTAGTTGGCCGCCATCGGCGCCAGCAGCGGCACGAGGACGATCATTGCGGCGTTGCCTTCGATGAACATGCCCACCAAGAGCAAGAAGAGGTTGATCAGCACGAGGAAGACCCACTTGTTGTCAACGACACTGACCATGGTCGCGGTGAGCTTCTGCGGGATCTGCTCCCGCGTCAGAATCCAGGCGAACGCAGAGGCAGCGCCAATGATGACCATGATGGACGATGTGCTGACAATCGTCTCCTTGACCCCTTGGAAGAAGTTGCGGGGCGTCATTTCCCGGTAGAGCAGTCCAAGCAGGATGGAGTAGACGATAGCCACTGCCCCGGCCTCGGTCGGAGTGAATACACCCAAACGGATGCCGCCGATGATGATGATGGGCAACAGCAGCGGGAGGATCGCTGGCTTGACGGCCTGCCAGATCTCATGGCCGGTGAGCCGGGTCGTGCGAGAACGGGCATAGCCTCGACGTCGCGACAGCACGGAGGTGAGGAGCATCATCGTCGCCGTCAACAGCAGGCCCACCCCAATGCCGGCGACGAACAACTTGCCGATCGACACATTGGCGATAGATCCATAGATAATCATCGCGATGCCCGGTGGAATCAGCGGGGTGATCATCGCCGAGGTCGCTGTGATGACCGAGGAGAACTCCTTGGAGAAGCCCTTGCGCTCCATCTCTGGCACTAGCATCTTGGCCTCCATTGCGGCATCGGCCAAGTTGGAGCCGGACAGGCCGCCCATCAAGGTCGACAGCAGAATGTTGGTCTGGGCCAGGCCACCATACATACGTCCAGTCATAACGTCGGCGAAGTTCATCACCCGGTGGGAGACACCCGAGTAGTTCATGAACACACCCGAACAGACGAAGAAGGGGATCGCCAACAGCGGAATCGACTCGACGCCAGCCAAGATGCGCTGGCCGGCGATCATGGGAGGAATTCCGGGGGTCATCACGAAGTAGGCCAGTGAGGCGCTGAGTAGTGAGACGAACACCGGTACCCGCATGAAAAGGAAGACGAGCAGCACGATGGCTGCCACTGCGACGGGGCTCATGGTTGGGGCACCTCCAGTGCTGCGGAGTGGTCTTCGCGGACACCGAAATAGGTGGCCAGGATGTAGTTGATGATCATCAAGGCGCAACCGACGGGAAGGGCGGAGTAGATGAGTGCGTACGGCACCTCCAAAATGTTGGTCGAACGGCTGGTTTGCGCCATCAACTGCACCACGTCGATGCCTCGCAACATGAAATAGATCAAGGTACCGATCACGATCGCCGAGATGACGATACCTGCAACCTTTTGCGCGGCTCTGGGTAGCTTCTCCACGACGAACTCGATGGCCACGTGGGCGCCTGCGCGGAAAGCCGCCCCGCCACCGAGGTAGGTGATGCCCACGAACAGCATGAGCTGGACCTCTTCCAGCCAGGCGAACGGATCGCCCAACGCGTAGCGGAAGATGACACCGAAGAACGTGACCACCACCAACACCACGAACATGGCACCGGTGATGACGTAGTCGAGGTTGAGCACGGCCTTTGGGATCTTGAGTGGTTTCATGTCCTTCGCCTTCTGACTTTGTGCGGGGCGTCGCGCTGTGGACGCCCCGCACAATCGGACTTACTTCATTGCTGCCCTGACTGTGTCGTACAGCCCAGGTGTCCAGTTCTTCGTGACTTCGTCCATGCTGTAGAAGCTCTGCGCCTTTTGCTTGAACTCATTGATGTCAAGATCCAGAACGGTTACGCCTTCATCCTTCATCTTCTGCAGGGTTTCGTCGAAGACCAGGTCCTGCTTCTCGTTGTTGAACACCCCGGCTTCGTCACCGGTCTCGGTGAGCCACTGCTTCTGTTCATCGCTCAGCGCATTGAACGTGGCTGTGCCTGTTATCCAGGTAGTGAAGTTCCTCACGTGCCCGGTAAGGATCAGGTACTTCGCCACCTCCTGGAACCGTCCGTTGTAGAGCACTGGCAGTGGGTTCTCCAAGCCGTCTATCGTCCCGGTCTGCAACGCGGTGTAGACCTCGCCGAGCGCCATCGGGGTCGGGGTGGCGCCCATAGCCTCGAATCCCTTGATCTGGATGAGGTTGTTGGGGACGCGGACCTTGAGCCCCTTCAGCCCGTCGACTGAGTCGATTGACCTGTTGATCAACAGGTGGCGGTCGCCGTACTTCCATTTGGAGGTGAGGATCCGCACGCCCTGATTCTCAAGCAGCGCCGATTGCTCGGCATACCAGTCGCTCTGGGTGAGCCGCCAGGCATCGTCCCAGGTGTCGAACAGGAAGGGACCGAAAACGATGCCGAAGTCGGGCACCCCCATGTCGGCGTAGAACGCTCCGTCGGCCAAAGTGATTACGGGCGACCCAGCGATCATCTGATCGATCAGGTCCTTCTTTGACCCGAGTTGGCTGGACGGGTAGATGTCCATCCGCATGGTCCCACCGCTCTTCTCGGCCAGCAGTTCGGACCACTTGTTCATGGCGAGGTCGATCGGTTCTCCGGGGTTGTTCTCGTATCCCGCCTGCAGCGTGATGGGTGTGCTGCCACCACCTTCGCCGCCTGACGGAGCGGTAGAACTTCCGCCGCAGGAAGCAAGCGCAGCACCTAATGCGACCGGAACGGGCAAGGTCAACAATGTACGACGAGAGACCATCATGCTCCTACTTTCACTGATTCCTATGGGTTAGTGTGTGGCGACGCTTGGCCTGCCTTGGCTGAGGGGTCTTGTTGGGTGTCAGCCCAACCAGCTGGTCTTCGTTGCATGGCTGGCGGGAGCCACCCGCTGGACCGCTTCGGGTTAGGCGAGGCGCAGTCGGTGTTGGCCACCCGATAGATGGGCGCTCAGTCGATGAGCACTTGCCTGAGGTGACGTGTTGTAGATGCTAGCAGTCACACTGCGGGCCACATCTTCGCCGTGGGTGTCCAGCGCATAGGTGTCGCGGCGCCATCTTGACGGCCGCCTTGAACCCGATGCGCAGCAACTGGGCACGTTCTGGTCGTAAGTCGGGTTGGACTGTCTTGATGCTTGCGGACGCACGCAGCCAAATGGTGCGAACCTTAGAACTATCCCGGTCTGGGCAGGCCACCGGCACGATTTCGATCACGTCGGCGTAAGGCGCGGCTAACTCGCCGTGGTGTACCTGAGCTCTCCGGTAGTTACGGACGCTTTGATTGATGCCGGCCCGCAGCACCAAGCGGCCGGTAACGCCCCGAGCCGATGATCTTGCCACCGCGTCCGGCATCTTCGAGATGCCAGCGGTGCTAGAGGTCGCGGCCGATCAGGTCGAGGGCCGACAGCACATCGTCCAGCGGCAACTGGCCGGGTGCTGACCCGGCGTCCCCGAGGGTGGCGAACGTGGCGCATGAGCCGAAAACCTGCCCGGCCAGCCGACTGACCGCTCCCAGCGGACCCATCGACATCGTGATCAGTGGCACCCGCGAGGTCTCCGCACACTCGGCGGTCGCGGCCAGCAACGCTGCCACATCTTGCGGTGACCGGGGCATCACTGCGATTTTCACGACATCTGCACCCATCGATGCCATCGCATTCAATCGATCCCCGATCTTGGAGGCGCTAGGCGTGCCGACGAAGTCGTGGTTGGACGCGACCACCGGTATCCGGTTGGCCCGGGCAGCCTCGATGCACCGTTTCGCGGCCGGGTTGAGATACTGGACGTCAACCAAGTCGATGGTGCCACTAGCGCAGACGTCCGCGATGAGGTCTCGGTAGCCATCGCTGGACGGATGCCAGTCGCTGCCCTCGTGTTTGGTGCGTGCGGTGAACAGCAGCGGGCGTTCGCCCACGATCTCGTGAATCCGCGCGGCCATCCTGGTCACTTTGGCGTGGTCGTCTCGATGCTCATATCGGTCGACACGCCACTCCACCATGTCGGCGCGGCTGGCTGCGATCCTCCGGGCCGCCGCGAACAGGCCGGGTTCGTGCGCGTCGGTGAGCGGGATGATGACCTTCGGTCGCCCCGGACCGCCCAACTGGAGGTTACGTACCTGCAGGACCGGACGATGCGAGACCACACTCATGGCGACACGCTAGCGAGACTCCGCGCTTTGTGTAACCCCTTGTTGTGCGATCGCATCCGAAACGGAGCGCTTTGCGCAAGCCGATACGAGTGCAGATGAGCGCTACTGCGTGTCACAGACGATCAGGTCGGCCATCTCCCAAGGCCGGTTCGCCTGCCAATGAGCGGCTTCCTGCGCGGCCCAAGTGTCCCACCAAGGACGGTACCCTTCGCCGTCTCGGCCCAGCGCGCGGTCGCGGCGCAGTTGGGCGTCCATCTCGTACCAGATCCGGGTGCTCGCCAGCGGGGAGCTGGCGCGGCTGATCGCCCCACAGCCCTCGACGATGATCGGTAGCCGCGGATCAAGGTCGCGCCAGCCAGCAGTCTGGTCGCGCTCCCAGTCCCAACCGGGAAAGCCGGGCGAGGCGGGACGCAGGATCGTCTGCCAGACCAGATCGGACGCCGCGGCGAGCCCACGCCAGCCGGGGTACACGTCGTCCAAGCTGACCAGCTGCGTCGTCCCCAACCTGGATTCGACATCCCGATGTAACTGGTGGGCGAGGGTGGTCTTGCCGGCACCCGAACCGCCATCCAGCAAGACGACCAGCCGGCGTCCCCGCGCTACCTGCACGACTTCGTCGACCAGTGCCGACGAGTCTCTCGGCAGCAGCAGTCTGCGGGTCACGTCGCGTCCCAAAGCACCAGCCAGAAGGTGCCGGCCCACAGCGCCATACCGATTGACAGCGCACCCGCCGCGAGGGTGACCAGCAGCCCGAACAGGTCTGCGCGTCCCAGCCGGGACGGCCGCGCCCATGTTCGTTCCCGCTCCGACCCGAAGCCGCGGGCTTCCATGGCGGTGGCGAGTTTGGTACCGCGCCGGATGGCGAAGACGAGCAACGCAAACGCCATGGTGAAGAAGCGGCGAAGTCGCCCAATGTCGCCTATACCGCGGGCTCGACGCGCCAGCGCCATGGTGCGCCAGTCCTCGGCGAACAGTCCGACCATCCGGACACCTGCGAGGGTCCCCAGCACGAGTCGAGCTGGTAGCCGCAGGATCTGCGCCAGTCCGTCGGCCATCCGCGTCGGATCCGCCCCGCCGATCAGAATCACCGCGGAGCTGCCCAGCACCAGGATGCGGAGGAAGACAGCTACCGCCAGCAGCAGTGAGCGGTCACTGATCGTGACCAGCCACCATTGAAAGTGGATCTCGCCGCCGGGTCTGCCGTACAGCGCCATGCTGACCGCCCCGATCGGTGCGACCAGCAGCAGCGGCGCCGTGCGGCGGGCCAGTAGCGGCAGCGGTACTCGGCAGGCGACGAAGATGCCGAACTGGCAGCACAGCATCGTCAGTGCGCTCACCCAATCGAGAGTGATCAGGATCGGTAGTGACGCCAGCACCGCCAACCCGAGCCGGGTCACGGAATTCATCCGGTCCAGCAGGGTCGGGGCGGCCGCGGCCTGCGTGGTGCCAGTCTGGACAGCTGTCATGGCGTAGCCGTCACCACCAGACGGTTCTCAGCCAGCACCTCAAGGTAGGCGGGGTCGTGGGTCACCGAGATGATCGTGCGGCCTTCAGCCAGGATCTGCAGCACCAATTGCACCAGGTCGGTCCAGGTGTTGCGGTCCTGGCCGAAGGTTGGTTCGTCCAGCACGATCAACGCCGGGCTGGTGGCCAGCACCGTGCCCACGCTCAGTCGTCGTTGCTCGCCGCCGGATAGGGTGAACGGGTTTGCGGTGGCGAGGCCCGTCAGGTGCAGTGTCTCCAGCAGTTCAGCCACTCGCCGGTCGATCTGGGGTTGCGGCCAGTCGAGGGCGCGCAGGCCGACCGCTAACTCCTCCCGCACCTGGCGCTCCACGAATTGGTGTTCAGGCTGCTGGAAGACCGTGCCGATTCGGGTGAGTAGGTGGCGACTCGTCCACGTGTGTGGGTCTGCCGGGTCGAGGGTGCGGGAGCTGCGCCGCCCCCGTTGCCGGGGCTCCGGCTGCAACCCGGGGGCGACTCGGACGCGGCCGGCTAGCGGACGCAAGAGCCCGGCAAGGGTGAGAGCCAAGGTTGACTTGCCGGCACCGTTGGGCCCGGTGATCACCGTGGACAATCCCTTGGGAATCGACACTTCAAGGTGGCGTCCCACCGGCCGGGACGCCTGGTATCCGGTGGTCAGGTCTTCGGTCCACAGCAATGGCCGAGCGCTGGCATGTACCGGCCGTGGGCTTAGCGGATGCGGAACGCCCGGTACCCAGACCCCAGCCGCCAGCAGCTCTGTCGCCTGTTCGGCGAGCACCTGCGCCACCGGTCCGTCGGCGAGTATTCCGTCGGTGCCCAGCACGATGATTCGGTCGACCAGATCGGCCCAGACGTCGACGCGGTGCTCCACCACCAACAGCGTCGTCGTTCGGTCGGCGACCACCCGGCCGATAGCGTCGCGAACCTCCACGATGCCAGCGGGGTCGAGGTTCGCGGTCGGTTCATCCAGGCAGAGAATGCCCGGCCCGGCAGATTCTGCGGTCGAGCCGTGCATCGCCAGTGCGGCGGCGATCGCCAGCCGCTGCTTCTGTCCGCCGGACAGCGCGCCAGTCGGCTGGTCCAGCGGCACCCGCAGCCCCACGGCATCCAATGCTCGGTGCACTCGTGGCCAGATCTCCTGGCGGGGCAAGCCCATGTTCTCGCAGCCGAATGCCACGTCGTCGCCGACCTTCGCCAGCACCACCTGCGATTCGGGATCCTGCATCACCAGCCCGACTCGGCCACGGACGCGGGTGGGGTGCTTACCGTCGATGAGTAGCCGGCCCTCCTCGGTGCCTTCGTCTGCGCCGCCCAGCACTCCGGTCAGTGCCGCGAGCACCGTCGATTTGCCGGCTCCGCTCGCACCCAGCAACAGCACCCGCTCGCCGTCCTCGACGGTGAAGTCGACCCCACGGACCGCCCAGTCTGGACGGCCCGCGTAACGCCATCCCCACCCGCTGGCCGTGATCACAGTGGCTTGCTCAACTGCCGCCGTCGCGCCCGGACGCGAACCTATCCAGCACCCCGGTGCTGGCCAGCGCCTTGGTGAGCAGTTGGCCGACACCGCCGGCCAGCACGGCGCCGGAGATCACCGTGGTGGCGAAGTAGATGGCCAGGAAAGCTGGGCCCTTGGCGAGATTGCCTGATGTGAACAACTCAAGCGTCCAGGCACCCAGGCCCGCCCCGGCACCGGCCAGCAAAGCCACCGGCAGTTTGAAGTTGCGGTAGGCGAACAGCGCGAAGGCAAGTTCGGCGCCCAGCCCTTGCGCCAGACCCGAGTACAGCGTGGTGATGCCCCAGACATTGCCGAGCAGCGCAGACACGACCGCACCGATCAGTTCGACCATGATCGCGGCGCCGGGCTTGCGGATGATCAACATGCCCAACGGCCCACCGAGGAACCAGAGGCCGGCGGCGATACCGCCCAAGCCCGGCGTAAGCGCGTCCATGGTGGTGAACCAGGCGTAGCCGACGCTGTTCCAGGCGAAGAAGATCAGCCCGCAGGCAACTCCCAGCACGGCCGCCACCACGATGTCGACTACCCGCCAGCGGTGCCGACTCGTCGGCGCGGGGGTGGTCTGATCGTCTAGCCGCTGCTGGTTGGTGAGGTTGTTGGTCATGTGCCCTCCATCGCTCAGGGGCACGGGTTAGGGCCGACCCTCGGCCCGGAAGAGTGTCTCCCTGCGCTGGCATGACCCAGATCAGGTTCGACGGTCGAGGGCTGCGAGCCCTCCTCTCAGCCTGGCGCACCAGACTCCCGTGTTGTTTCCCCTGATCTTAGCGCGCATCCGCGCTCGGACATACTGGAGATCATGAGCGCGCAAGTCGAACTGGCCAAACCGCGCACCGGACTGCAACGTTTCCTGCTCGTCTGGGGCCGGATCGGCCTCACTGCTGTCGCTCTGCTCCTCCAGATCTTCGTGTTCATCGTCATCTTGCTGTGGGGCAGCGAGGCGACGCCTTGGGTAAGCGCAGCCTCGCTGCTACTGAGCCTGGGAGTGCTGGTTTTCATCTTGACATCGAAGATGCAGATCGATTACAAGCTGGCGTGGACCATCCCCATCCTGGTGACGCCGCTGTTCACCGGTGCCTTCTACCTGCTCTTCGGATCGCGGACCGGCACCCGCAGACAAGTGATGCGCTCAGCGGTGATTCAGCAAACCGCCCGAACCGACCAACTGTCCGCTCCCGGCGTGTTGCGCGTCCGGGCTGGACGCCAAGACCAAGACCTCCAGGAACTGAAGACCGCGGGTTCCGATCTGCTGCCGGTGCTCAGCGTTGCGGCCGACGCTGCCCGTCAAATCCAATACCTGGAGTCCACTGGTCCCTTCGTGGCATACCGCGACACCGAAACGACCTACTACCCGTTGGGTGAGGATGCCTTCGTCGCAATGCTCGAGGCCATAGAGGACGCGAAGCACTGGGTCGGATTGGAGTATTTCATCGTCTCGGATGGCAAGATGTGGCGGCAGCTGTTCGAGGTGCTTGCCCGCAAGGCTGCCGAGGGTGTGCACATCTGGTTCATGTATGACGACCTCGGCTCCATCTGGAACCTGCCACCCCGGTTCAACCGAGACCTGACCAAAGCGGGCATTCGTGTCAAGCCGGTCAACAAGCTGGGGCCCGGCCTCACGCTGCGCCACAACAACCGGGACCACCGCAAACTGCTGGTCGTCGACGGGCTGGTGGGGTTCACCGGCGGGATCAACATCGCCGACGAGTACATCAACCAGATCGAGCGTTTTGGGCACTGGAAAGACACCGCGATTCGGCTCCGGGGGCCCGGCGCTTGGGGGATGGCGACGCTCTTCTTCTCGATGTGGAAGCTGGTCACCAACGAACCAGTCGACCTGGCGTCGTTGTGTCCTCCCGAGGAGGATGTGTCTGCACTCCCCTGGGGCAAGGGTCTGGTGGTCAACTACGACGACAGCCCGTTCGACGACCACTCGATCGGCTGGGATGCCTACCGCAACATGATGACCAGAGCCCATGAACGAGTCGACGTGATGACTCCCTACCTGGTGCCCACCAGCGAGATGACCAATGTGCTCACCTCGCTGGCACAGTCCGGTCTGCAGATCAGGATCATCACGCCAGGGATTCCCGACAAGCGCTTCGTCTACGCGGTGACGAGATCGAACTACCGGGCGCTGGTCGAGGCAGGGGTCGAGGTCTACGAATACACGCCCGGCTTCATGCACGCGAAGCAGATGATCGTCGACAACGAAGTGGCCATCATCGGCACTATCAACTTCGACTTCCGCAGCTTCTATTTGCACCAGGAGAACGCCGTGTGGATGTACCGCACCCCGGCGATCACGGCTATGACAACCGATTTCGAACAGACCTTGGCGAAGTCCCGCCGGATCACCCTGGCTGAAGTCCGTTCTGCACCCTGGTGGCGGCGGGCGCTATGGACGCTGCTGCGCACCTTCTCGCCGCTGATGTAGCGCGGGCCCGAGACCGCTCGTGGGCCGAACTGGAAGAATCGTGGCATGACTACTGACGCTCCTGCAGTTGCACCGCTGACCGCGATCTCCGGACTGGTCACGCTGGCCTGGTACGCCATGCCCGACTTGATTGGCTCACGAGCGCTGCGTGGTGTCCTCAAGGCTGGCTTGCTGGGCGGTTGGCTGGTCTATGCCCAACGCTCGATGGACGCCGACCCGGCGGACCTGCTGAACGACCAGGTCTGGGGTAGCCGAGAGGTTGCCTGCGGGGCTCTTGGATTGGCAGGGGTAGTCGTCGGCACCGTGGCGGGCGAGAAGGCGATCTTCGCGTTCGGCGAACGGCGCCGCGCCCGCGGTCTGAAGCTGGCCCACACAGCGCCCGCATTTGGCTGGGCTGTGCTCTCGGCAGCGGCGGTCGCGGTTGCGCTACGCAAGGTCACCCCGGCCCAGTGACGTCGCCGGTGGTGTCCGACTGCGACCTGCCGGGGCTTGCGTTCATGCCTAGGGTGTGGTCTGTGGATTGGAACAACTACCGCGCCGCCCTGTTCGACCTCGACGGTGTGCTGACTCCCACTACCGAGATCCACATGGCCGCCTGGGCGCAGCTTTTCAACGATTTCCTGCTGGTTCTCGGAGTTGCCGAACCGTACACCGACGACGACTACTTCGCCTACGTCGACGGCAAACCCCGCTATGAGGGGGTGGCGTCGTTCCTCGCCAGTCGAGGCATTGATTTGCCTGTGGGGGCTGCGTCCGACCCGCCCACCGCGGACACCATCGCCGGTCTGGGGAACCGCAAGAACGTGTACTTCAATCAGGTGCTTGCCAGCGACGGCATCAAACCATTCCCGGGTTCGGTGCGCCTGATTGAGGCCTTGGCTGCCCGGGAGTTGCCGATGGCGGTGGTCAGTTCGTCCCGCAACGCCGAGGCCGTGCTGGACGCTGCAGGCATCGCCGGCTACTTCGATGCTGTCGTGGACGGCGTCGTCAGCCGCGAACTCGAACTGGCCGGCAAGCCGCAGCCCGCGGGTTTCCTGCACGCCGCCCGCGCGCTCGGTGTCGACCCGGCCGAGGCTGTGGTCGTCGAGGACGCGTTGTCCGGCGTCCAGGCGGGCCGGGCAGGCGGTTTCGGACTGGTTGTCGGTGTTGACCGCGGCGCCGGTCGCGAGGCGCTGCTGGATGCTGGCGCCGACTTGGTCGTCGAGGACTGCGAGGAGCTGCTGCCGTGATCCGTGAACGTATCATCCGTGATCCGTTGGATGATGACCGGTTCCCACCAGAGCCGTGGCGCCTTGTTGAGAGGTTTCCGAGCAAGTACGACTTGGGTCACACCGAGACGTTGTTCGCCGTTGGCAACGGCTACCTCGGTATGCGAGGCAGCCCTGAGGAAGGGCGTGAATCGTACTATTCGGGTACCTTCGTCAACGGACTGCACGAAACCTGGGAGATCAGACACGCCGAGAACGCGTACGGCTTCGCCCGGGTGGGCCAGACCATAATCAACGCGCCCAGTTCGCTGATGATCAAGCTCTATGTGGACGATGAGCCGTTGCTGTTGTCAGTCGCCGATCTGCAGGACTACGAGCGGTCCATCGACTTCCGGGAGGGCGTGCTGCGGCGCGACCTGATCTGGCGGACGCCAGCGGGCAAGCGGGTGCGCGTCCGGTCAACGCGGATGGTCAGCTTCACTGAGCGGCACCTTGCGCTGATGACGTTCGAAGTTACGATGCTCGAAGGTAACGCGCCCATCGCGATCTCATCCCAAATCGTCAACAAGGAAGACTTCGACGAGCTGAGCGGCAAACGGGCCACAGTGAGTGACGACGATCCGCGGCGCAGCAGGGGACTTGCTCACCGCGTGCTGCACTCGGAGATGTATTGGAACAGCCCCCGCCGGATGATCCTGGGCTACCGGGTCGCCAACTCCGGCATGACGGTGGCCGTCGGCGCTGACCACGTCATCCACACCGCGAATAGCCTCGAGGAACTGGACGACACCGCGCCCGATCAGGGCCGCAAGATTTACCGGATCAGCGCCGAGCAGGGCCAACCGATCCTTGTCACCAAAGCGGTCGCCTACCACACCTCAGGTGGCATTCCGGTACGCGAACTCAGCGATCGCGTCCGGCGGACTCTGGACCGGGTGCGGGACCGCGGGCTGGAGTTTCATTACAACCAGCAGCGCGAATGGCTGGCCGATTTCTGGCGGCGCAGCGACGTCGAGGTGGGCAGCCCCGAACCTCGAGTCCAGCAAGCAGTGCGATGGAGCATCTTCCAGCTCGCTCAGGCGGCAGCCCGAGCCGACGGCTCCGGCGTGCCAGCGAAAGGTCTCACCGGCGACGGCTATGAAGGTCATTACTTCTGGGATACCGAGATCTACGTGGTGCCCTTCCTTACCTTGACCGCCCCCGAGCAGGCCCGTAACGCGCTGCGA
>JAAYVP010000268.1 GCA_012517115.1 Brooklawnia sp.
CCCAGGTTCGCGGCCGTGAGCACGGCGACTGCACTCACCGTACCGACCGGCATCGCGGTCAGGCGCACCGGGTCGACGTCACTCAGCGGGCCCTGCGAGGTGACTTGCGCGGCGTCCACGTCGAGTGAATGCACCGTGAAGGCGGGGTCGCGCTCCCCGGCGCCGAGCACCAGTATTCGGTTGGGTGAGACGAAAGCCACATCACGTAACTGGGTGACCAGGCCTCGGCTGGTGTTCACCGGTGTGGGACGCCAGCCATCCAGGATCATCTGGTCACTACCTCGCAGCCTCAGGAACCCTAGCTGCTGCACTCCGCCTGACTCCGCGACGACCGCCATTCGCGACATGTCCGGGCTGATCCGAAACGCGATCACCCGGGCACCGACGAGTTCGGGCAGCGGTATCAGCGCCGCGTTGCCTTGCTGCGCGACGCGCACCGCGACCGGTCCCTCGGCTGTGTTGTCGATCGTCCACAGCAGGCCGGACGCGTCGAATTGCGGTTTGACCAGTTGCGTGCCGTGGTAACGCAGTTCGGGCTGCGAGCTGAGGCTGACCGTGGTGAACAGACGTTCCGCGTCCTCGCTGACCACGCCAAGCCGATCACCGGTCCAGGCCACCGCCAGCAGACCAGGTGCCTCCTCCCAGCCGCCACCCAGCGGACCCAGCAGGGTGCTCACCACTCCGCCCGGGGCCTCGCCGATCCTGATCACTGTTCCGTTACGCACCCCGAACAGGTCTCGCGGGACGACCGGCCGGTCGGGCGCGAACCGGCTCACCGTCGACATCTGGACCACACCGTCCACGTCTGCGCCTCTGATCGACAGCTGCCGGCCGTTGGCTTCGATCGTCACCCCGGTGATCGTCTCGAACTGGCTCAGCGTGTACAGCAGTTGCGCGGCCGCTTGTAGGCGCTGCTCGGCGGTCAGCGCCTCAATCTGTTCACTGAGGTTGACATGGGCCACCCCGTCGGCGTCCACCCGCGTGCCGAGCGACTGCACTTCGGTGGGCAGCGCGTCCAGGACCGCTGGCCGCAGCCAACTGCCCGGCCCGCTGATCAGTGCCCGCACCAGCACATCGGGGGATTGGGGGTTCACGTCGGATTGCCGCAAGAAGACCTGCGCCGCGACCATGCGCTCCCCGGCGGCGTCCAGGTAGTAGACCGGCACCCCCAGGAACGCCCGGTGGAATCGCTGGATCGAGATCAGGATGCCGGGGCCGGGGTTGCCGATCCGCCATTGGCCATCCACCTGTGTCATCTGGAAGTTGTGGGTGAAGTCGGGATCGTAGACCGCGGTGAAGACCCGCTCGGGGTCGAGGCGTCCGACCAGGGGTGCCCGCAGCACAGCCGAACCGTCTGCGGTGACCACTCGGGATTGCCCGGTTGCGTCGTAGACCTGGATGCCGCTCTCGGGCCGCCACTCGCCCGCCGCTTCGGGTGTCAGGAACTGCCGGGCCACCTGGTAGCCCTCGCCGGGCGACTCGGATGCAGAGAAGAAGCCCTCCAGGATGGCCTCAGGGCTCGCCCCGGGAACCGGTGCCTGAGCGGCGACGTCGATGCCGCGGGGACGTCCATCGGGTGCGGCGACACTGGCCTGCTCGACCGGTCCGCTGGTCGGGAAGCTCGTACAGCCCGCCAGCACCAGCACCAGCATCGCCGCCAGCCATCGCCCCGGCGACCACCACAATCGTCCGCAGATCACAGCTGGCTGTCCCCCGTCTCGGTTCCGGTGCTGGTCTTAGCGCCGCCAGCCTGCTCGCCGGCCGGTTTGTCTTCGACGTCGGTGGGTGTCAGCGGCAGCGGCGAGTGGTCGAGGACGAACTGTTGGCTGCGGGGCAGCGTCAGCCTGAATTGGGCGCCACCGCCCGGGCGTCCCCACGCCTGCAGCCAACCGTGGTGTAGCCGGGCGTCCTCAAGCGAGATCGCCAAGCCGAGGCCGCTACCGCCGACGATGCGGTTGCGTGATTCGTCGGCCCGCCAGAACCGTCGGAAGACCTGCTCTGATTGTGCCGGCGCGAACCCCACACCGTGGTCTCGCACAGTCACCGCGACGGCCTCGGCGTCACCGGCGATGGTGATGTCGATGGGGCGGCGCTCACCGTGGCCGAGTGCGTTGCTGAGCAGGTTCCGCACGATCCGCTGGATGCGGCGGGCGTCGGCTTCGACCAGCACTGGGCGCTGGTGGTGGATGCGGATCTCGGTGCCGACGCTGCGGGCGACCGCCTGCTGGGCGGCCACTTCGGCCTCGACCAGTTCGACCAGGTCGATCTCATCGACGGTGAGCACCGCCGCCCCGGCGTCGAATCGGGAGATCTCAAGCAGGTCGGTGAGCATCGATTCGAAGCGTTCCTCCTGGTCGTGCAACAGTTCCACGCTGCGTTCCAGGTCGGGTGAGAACTCGTCGCGTGATTCGTGCAGCACTTCGGTGGCCATCCGCATGGTGGTCAGCGGGGTGCGGAGTTCGTGGCTGACGTCGGAGACGAACTGACGTTGGACGCGCGACAGGTCCTCCAACTGGCTGATCTGACGCTGCAGTTCGGCGGCCATGTTGTTCATCGAGGTGGCGAGGCTGGCCATCTCGTCGGTGCCGCGCACCTGCATGCGTTTGTCGAGGTCGCCGCCGGCGATGCGTCCGGCGACGTCGCGGGCCACCCGCAGCGGCACGGTCACCTGCCGCATCACGGTGAAAGAAATGGCCGCGAGCGC
>JAAYVP010000269.1 GCA_012517115.1 Brooklawnia sp.
CTCCTCGCCGACCTGACATGATCGATCTATGGCGGGCAACGGTAGCCAACTCGTCGTAGACGGGCACTCGATCAAGATCACCAATCCCGACAAAGTGATGTACCCAGCCACCGGCACAACCAAGGGTGAGGTCATCGCCTACTACCAGGCCGTCGCGCCCTGGTTCGTCCAGCATGCTGAGCGCCGACCAGCGACCAGGAAGCGTTGGCCCAACGGGGTAGGCACCGCCCAGCATCCGCAGCGCCCGTTCTTCCACAAGAACTTGGATGCGAAGTCAACCCCTGATTGGGTGGCCACCCACACCATCGAGCATTCCGATGGCCCAAACGTTTACCCGCTGATCAACGACGCAGCGACCCTGGTCTGGCTGGCCCAACTCGCCGCCCTAGAGATCCACGTGCCGCAGTGGCGGGTCGGGCCGGACGGCCAGCCCGAGCGTCCCAACCGCTTGGTGCTCGACCTCGACCCCGGCGAGGGGGCGGGCCTGCCCGAATGTGTCGAGGTGGCCTACCTGATCCGTGAGGTGCTGGACGAAGTTGGGTTCGAGTCCTATCCGGTGACCAGTGGCAGCAAGGGCATCCACCTGTACGCCAAACTGGCCGGCCAACTAACCTCGAGCCAGGCGTCCGACTGGGCGAAGGAGCTCGCCCGCTCGCTGGAGTCGCTACACCCGAACCTGGTGGTCGCCGATATGGGCAAGGCGATCCGGCAAGGGAAGGTGCTGCTCGACTGGAGCCAGAACAACCCGGCCAAGACCACGATCGCCCCTTACTCGCTGCGCGGCCGGGAACGTCCCATGGTTGCCGCCCCGCGAAGCTGGAACGAACTGACCTCCGAGATCAGTCAACTCGACTTCCACGAGGTGCTGGGGCGCCTCGCCGATCTCGGAGACCTGCTCTCCGGGCTCGACGAGCCCAGTGGGATACCGGCCGCGTCCGACCGGCTGGCCAAGTATCGCAGCATGCGGGACGCTGGGCGGACGCCAGAGCCGGTGCCGCAGGCGTCACCGCAGCCGCGTCCGGGCGGGCACTCGTTCGTGATCCAGCAGCACCACGCGCGTCGACTGCACTACGACTTCCGGCTGGAACGCGATGGCGTCCTGGTCTCGTGGGCGGTCCCCAAGGGCCCACCGACCGACCCGAAGACCAACCACTTGGCAGTCCAGACCGAAGACCACCCCTTGGCGTACGGCGGCTTCGAAGGCGAGATCCCCAGCGGCGAGTACGGCGCCGGCAAGGTGACCATCTGGGACGACGGGAGCTACCAGACCCACAAGTGGGTCGATGGTCGCGAGGTGATCGTAACCGTCACCGGGCGTCCAGATGGCGGTCTGGGCGGCGAACCCCGCACGTATGCGCTGATCCGCACCGGGCATGAGGACGACCAGAACTGGCTGATCCACCTGATGGCCACGCCACCCGAACCACCCGGTTCGACGGGGCTGCCCACCTTCGAACCGATGCTGGCTACCCCCGGTACCGCCGCCGATGTGGTCGGCCAGGGTTGGGTCTTCGAGGTCAAGTGGGACGGCTTCCGCGCCATCGCCTCGGTATCCGACGGCATCGCCAGGTTCCGCAGCCGAGGCGGGATCGACCTGACCGCGAGCTACCCGGAACTCGCCGAACTTGGTGTGCTGCTGAGTGGACATCGTGCGGTGCTGGACGGCGAGATCGTGGCGCTTGACGACATCGGACGCCCGGAGTTCGAACTGTTGCAGAACCACATCCGCAACCCGGGCCGAGCGCACTACATGGTCTTCGACCTGCTCCACCTCGACGGCCAGTCGCTGGTTCGCCGACCTTACGTGCAGCGGCGCGCTGCGCTGCGTGAACTCCTGGGGGCTGACGGCAGGCACATCCACGTGCCCGACGACCTGGGAACCGACGCCGAGGTGGCGTTGGCCGCCACCGCCGAACAGCAACTAGAGGGCGTAGTGGCCAAGCAGTCCGGCAGCATCTACCAGCCTGGCA
>JAAYVP010000270.1 GCA_012517115.1 Brooklawnia sp.
CGGCGATCGCTTTCACGACGAGATCGTCGAGGCGTTCATTGAACGCGGACTCCCCCGGTAGATAGGTCCAGCGCGCCGCCGCTCTTGCTGCGGCCGACACAAGCCGCTGTGGCACCAGACCGACGACCGACGACTGGTCGATGATGCCCGGCGGCAATTCGGTCTCCGCCGGATCGTGCCGCACCACCTGAACCGGGGACGCGACACGCTGGATCGGCATCCAATCTGGCTGGGGGGAGGGCGCAGCGACCGCCTTAGTGGCCAGTGTCGCTACAGCCAATAACCCCAGGGCAACGGCCGCGCGGCGTCGGCGGTATACGCGCGGGTGGGTGCTCACGATGACACCTCCAGGCTCCCGAGGAGCTGGGCGATCGTCGCACGGTAATCGGCAGCGTCCGTGCCCGGCTCGAATGCGGCGACCACGTCGACCACGTACGGTGGCTCCGCCGAGCCGACCGTACCCGGCTCGGACGCCGCCACAGCAAGGAAGCCGACCGCCGGTATGTTCGCTTCCCACCGGGGTCGTCTGTCAGCGACCGCAGTCGCGTCGACATGTTGCACGACAAGGTCGGGTCGCGGCCGTTCTACGTTCCATTCCCCGGTGCTGGTCGCTGCTCGCGCGCCTGCGCTCTCGAGCAACTGCTGAGCGGCCGATTCGAGCGGCCCGCCCGCCTCGCGGAGAGTGAGCACCACATGCAGCGCCCCGTCCGGTGAACGCAGCTCGCCGGTGTCGCGGCCGACGGGATACTGCGTGACAGCCCACCCCGCTGGCGTAACCAAGGTGGCGGCTGCATCGTCGAGGCGAAGCTCGACTGGCGCATCGTCGTCCAAGACCGTGGTTGCCAGGGTCCGGGCGACGCCAGGCCCCCACACCAAACCGGCCACCACCCCAACCAATATGAGGACGAGTCCGGCCTGTCGTCTGCGAATGCGTGAGTTGACGCGACGGGACGGCGTGCCGACCGCTCGGTGACGGTTGGCTCGGGCGGGCGTCTGGCTCATCCGGGCTCCTCGCGTGATCAATGGCGGACCGTGCGCACCCCCCACACACAAGTCCTAACAGCATCGTCGCCACGGATCGGCTCGCCACCAAGCCGACTCGCCGCGTCCGGTCGGGATCAGATGACCCACAGGTCAGACGGATCCGGCTGCCCGGGCGCCGAGATCCGCAGCCCGGCGAACATGTCTGACTCTGGGATCACGGTCGGGACCGCGCTGAACACTAGTTGCCAGTCCTCTGTCGGCCAGGCCTTCGACTGGATCTCGAGCGGCACGGAGAACCAGGGGCCGTCGGGGTCGATCTGAGAGGCATGCGCACGCAGCGCAGCGTCCCTGATTTCGAAGTACTCCGCACACCGAACTCGGGTGGTTATGCGGTGCTCGTAGTGTCGGTCCTCCCAGGTGGCCAGCCGCTCGGTGTAAGGCGAGTCCATGCCCTGCTCGTGCAGCGCCAGGTCGAGCGCTGCGTAGCGCAGCCGGTGGAAGCCCATCTGGTAATAGACC
>JAAYVP010000271.1 GCA_012517115.1 Brooklawnia sp.
CGCCAGGACCGTGACCAGTTTCCTTCGTCTCGGGCCGGTGTCGGTGCTGTCGCCACGGTGGCTATCGTGCGCGTTGGAGTCGCTGGGCAATGTGAAGGAAGCTGGTCATCTGGGTTGGGTCAGGTTCATAGATCCGGCGCAGCGGATCGCCGTGTGCCGGGAGGAACTGTGGTTGGGGATGGAGAAGGCCAACCCGGTCGCGGTCACCGGCATCCGGATGGGCTGGCTGCTGGACGGTATCGGCCACGCCCTTCCGCCAACTCGGCCCCGGGCGCTGCGATCGGCGGGATCAGGATGTTCGAAGAGGTGACCGCCCCGATCATCGAACCCGAACTAGCGATCCTCGCCCGGCTCCACGGTCAGAGTGCGCACTAGTCTGGCCCAACTCAGGAGATCAGGCATCACGTGCCAAGACCGTGACGATGGGGGTGCCGGGTCCGGGGCGATGGTCGTCCCGCACCCGTTGGTTCGCTACGGCATAGACCTACCTCAGCTTCCGAGCGAGGAAGTAGCCTTCGGGGTCACACTCCTCTCTCAGCAACTTGAGATCCACCTCGCTCGGCTCCGGCATTTCCCCAAGGTTCGGCGAGATTAGCAGTTCGAAACCCACCTTCCTCTGGATGTCGTCAGCTGTCTTCCCCCGCTGGACTTCGAGCAGGGTCATCCGCCGTGTTTCGTCATCAAACCCGAACAGCGCTTCATTTGTGATCACCCGGTAAGGACCAGAGCCCAAGACGCCCGACTTTTCGCGGTAGCCGGGGGACCCATCCCCGAAGCCAATACTCGTCAGGAAGTCCAGCTTGGGGGTGAATCGCCGCGGTTCGAGGGCCATGATGATGATCGATCTCTCGCAGTTCGCTGCCATCGCTCCGGCGCCGCCGCTTCCCGGAAACCTCGTCTTGGGAGATTGGTAGCTGCCGCCCTCAAAAGTCGAGTTCACATTCCCGTACATGTCTATCTGAGCGCCACCGATGAACGCGAAGTCAGCATGTCCTCGCTGAGTCAGCTCAAAGACCGAGGAGAGCCCTTTCAGATAGCACGCCTTGTGGCAGGCGCGAGTGTCGCCCACGGATAGGGGCATCCCCATGGTGAGCATCGGAGCAAGGGGGCCGGCCTCGAAGATCATGGCAAGCCCGGGGGCATGAGTGAGCTGAGCATGAATCGAAGCGATTATTGGAAGTCCGGTGCCGACGAACACCGTGGTGTTGTCGGTGAGAATTCGAGAACCTGTAAAGGCGATCATTTCGAACGGCGAGTATTCGGTCATTGCGTTTCTTTCCCTTGAGCAGTTTCGAAGAACCGACTAGGCGAGATTAGGTCAGGATGATCGGCTGACCGCCATCCATTTCCCGAATTCTTCTCAGAGTTCGGTACGGGATCTTCGACAAGAAGTCGTCATGGGTCTCACAACTGAAGACGTATCGATCGTAGTACTCCTTGAGTGCGTCGCTATTGCCGGTTCGTCTGAATTCTTCCGACGCATTTCGAAACAGCAAGATATGCTCCATGTCGAACCAGTAGTTGCCGTAGCAGGCTCCGGGGTAGCTGGCGAAGGGCTGTTCGACAACGGCATCCACCGCCGTGTAGGGGATCTCTGTGAGGTTCGGGTAGTTGCGGATACTGTCCAGTGAGATGAGCGTCTCGGTGCTGACGATGCAGTGGGAGGCGGCCATTGCGATCTCTGGACAGGTGCAATGCGCGCCGAAGATGCGGCAGTTCCCATGCTTGTCCGCCGCCGTGACGTTGAGGATGCCCACGTCCGGGTAGCAGGCGGGCACCAGGTAAGTATTTCTGCCGGTGAACGGGCTTTCAATCATTTTGCCTCGGTTCACTAATTCCATATCAGTGCCGCCGTGGTCACGCACCGGAAGGAACTCGAGGCCCATTGCGGCCGCCTTGAACCGAGCCGACATTCCGTAGTTGGTGTAGTCGTCCAGCTCGATCATGCCGCTTGCGCACAAGTGGCGGAACAGCGGTGCTATTCCGATTACTTCATACCCCCACCACGCGAGTTCGACGCGCTTGATTGACAGGTGCTGGGGATCGAGCAGCATTGCGCCGGCTAACAGCTCTGGGCATATTGAATTGGATTGAAATGAGAGAGTGAGATCCTTTGCGCCCTTGCGTATGATCTCGTGCACTATGGCGACGGGCGGCCGAGTGTTGACGAATCCTCCGATGGCGAGATTGATGCCGTCCTTGACGTACTCATGCACGGCTTCTTTCATCGTGGTCGTCTTGTCGGTTAGGCCCTTCGGCTTTCCTACCGTCGTCTTTCGGGCCTGATCGGGCGATGGCCCCCACCAGCTGAACCCGTGTGCAGCGTCCCTGGCCTGGCCGGGGGCCAGACTCGAGACACTTCCGATGGGCGATTGAACCTGGTCTTTCATCTTGGTCTCCAACCATGGATTCGAGTTCTCCGCTCGGGCCCGCACACGGAGGTTCACTCGAGTGGGTCCCGGACCTCCAGCTGTGCGGCCGCCGTGCCGCCACCAGTTGCGGTCGAGCGGTCCAGGCGGGTTCCCTGCCGCCGTGCGAGGTCTATTCTGCTGGTTAGGTATGGCGCGACCGCGCAGGCGCTCCGGTCAGCCGGTTCGTAACCGTGGCGATCGTGTCGTTTCTTGGTAGGACTTCAGTGGCTGAATACGAGGATTAGCCGGCAAAGGGCAGCAGGACGGGCAGCATGGTGGTGGTGCCCAGGGCCAGCGCTCCGAGTGTGGCGCCTAGCCACAAGATGACCCAGCCCATCTGTGGGACGCGGGTCAGGCGGGCCAGTTGCGCCGCGTCCGACTGCGAACCGACCCGGAGCGAGTGGAGCGCCAACTCGAGAACGGGTCGGGGGCCCGCCAGCAGCAGCAGCCACGCCAGCCCATGAACGAGCCACCCCAGGTACTCCTCCGGCCCGTAACAGACCACCAGACCCAACACGGTGCCGATCGTCACGACTACCAGCGCGCCGTGAATGTTCCGGATCTTCAGCAGCATCAATGCCAGCGCGACGACCAGCAGGAACAGTGTTGCGGTCGCGTAGCCGACTCCTGCAGTGACCGCGGCCGCCAGGCCGACCATTGAGGCGGCGGGATAGCCGCAGAACAAGGTGACAACCATGCCCGGACCGTTTGGCGCACCTCGCGAGACGGTCAGGCCCGAGGTGTCCGAGTGCAACCTGATGCTCTCCAGAGAGCGGCCGGTCAAGGTGGTGGCGACGGCATGACCGGCCTCATGGCACACGGTGACGAGCATCCGCACGAATGGCCACGCGAGGATCACACAAGCCAGCGCGACGAATCCGATCACGCCCAAGATGGCGGCATCCGGTGCCGGAGTCCTCGTCGACACACGCTGCCACAGATCCTCAAGCCAGGGCATGCAGCCAGTCTCTCAGCCGCCATCAAGGACGCTGCAAGACGCCTGTGCTGGGCCTCTGGCGGACTCGCCAGGCCCAACTCGGACACATGCCCAGATCTGATCTCGCCGCACGCTCCCTCTCAGGTCGAGGAACTGACCCTCGCGGTTCCCGAGGCTAGAGGGCTCGACGAGGGCCTTGCGCTGTCGGGGGTAGGGATGTGCTGTTCCTACGCTGCCGACGTCTGGTGTTTGCCCGCACGAGCCGGCAGACCAGTTGTCCAAGGACCACGACCAGGCCAGCCAGCGGTAGAGCTAGGAAGACGATAGACATCGCGGAAAGGATCGTCGCGGCGACCTGTCCCTGTTCGAAGGCTGCGGCTGCGGCCTGCGAGTGCATCGCAATGCCATTGACGATGCGAGGGATGACGATCGGCAGTGTCCACAGTGTCCATGCCAGCGCAAACGTCAACAGGGGGACGACAGTGACCACCCAGATCGTCACGATCCGTCGGGCAGCGGGCCGCAGTTCGGCAAGCCGGGGGTCGGCAGCTGCGCCGGGCCGAAGGCTGCGGATAACCGGGCCGACCCGGTTGAACAGGTCGGGGACGCCGGCCAGATCGGCGAGCACGTAGTACCCGTCGAGGCGGATGACCGGGGGAAGTTGCTGCAGCATCTGCAGTTGCATCAAGATCACAACCAGAAGCAGCAGCCCGTTGCCGGTTGCCAGATGGCCGATCGCGGCTGCCAAGACAGTTAGCACGTTGAAGTAGAGACCCCCGAGGTCGGTGCGCAGCCTCCCTGCGCGCCCGAGCCGATACGAGTCGGTGACGTTGGTGAAGAATGCTGGGAAGACGAGGTAGAGGCCGACGCCGATTGCCCCCGGGCGCGCGCCACCGTAGCGGCACGCAGTCGCGTGACCAAGTTCATGGATCACCGCACCCGTGGTGAGCAAGCCGAACAAGAGTAGAAACTCCACAGGTCGGATGATCACTTGGTCCAATGCTGCGACGGGGTCTGCGGTCACGAACAAGAGCACGTTCATCACGACCAGGCCAGCCAGGGCAGCGATCACCACTGTGGGCGCGAACAGCGGTGACAAGACCGCCGCTATTCGGCGGACCAGACGAGCCGGCAGTAGCGTGCCGCGAAATCGCAGCGCGAGCAGCGGGTCTGCGGTCGGCAGCCGGGTGGTGGTCGATGAGCCAGCACCCTCCGCGCTGCCGGAAACCAGGCCGAGCGGCTGGAGTTTCGCGCCAATGAGCAACTCCAAACCCTCTGCCGACAACTCCCGGCCGTAAGCAGAACTGACCCGTTGTGCCAATTCGGCGGATGTCTGGGCGCTTTCCGCCAGCACAAGGATTAAGTTCAGCAACTCGGACAGTTGGATCACTTGGCCGTCAGCCCGACGGACCAAGCACGTTACCTGAGTCAATCCCGACCCGGAGACCGGACCCAGCAACTCCACACCCTGAGCGCGGTGCCACATCGGCTGCGGTACCCACGACGGTTCAGAGGTCATCGCTTCCTCCAGTTAGTTGAGGCTGGTGGGCACACCCCGCACGAGGCGAACCCACCAGCACGCGACAGCCCCACTTTGTTCAGAACTGGACGCTGACCAGCTCCTGCCAGGCCCCCGCGTTCGCTACTGACCCGATAGTTGCCGCGTTGACAGCCACCGCCAGGTTCACGCCGACGACTGGCGCCACGTTGATGTTGAAGAACAGCGTCTCCCGAGCGGGGAGCAATTCCGCGTTCTCGGCCAACAAGACTTCGTGGGTCAACTCCGATGACTTGCTCATATTCATTCCCCTTTCGAGGCGAGCCCGGTGCCTGACCTGCAGGCACCGGGCTGTGCCCAATCAGCTGGACTGTGCGACGACGATGGCCTGCGTCGCGGAGCTGTTGGCTGCCGACAGGATGGTCGCAGCGTTGACAGCGAGTGACGAGTTCGAGGCGTAGACGCCTGCCCAGTTGGTGTCGAAGAACAACGTCTCCCTCTCCGGCAGCAACTCGACGGTCTGGATCTCAAGCTCTTCGAGTGTCAGCTTTCGCATAGTGTTCACCTCCAATCCGACTTAACGAGCCCCTGTGGGGTTCAACCCACGACCATTGAAAGGGGGGTCGCGTTATCGCTGCGCTACCGGAGCGTTACAACCGTGGTTACCGGTTTCGTCCGGTGTCTCACGCGCCGAGCAGCTCGTGAATTTGGCTGTGCGTGGCCCCCTGAGATGCGTTAAGGGCTCGCGCCGGGGTTGTTAAGGGATTGTGACGAGTCTGTCTGACCGCGTTGACAACTTCGTCATGAGCGATGCAGGCTGAAGTGCGATCTGCACTGTCTGCGTCCAGTAACTCACCGTGGTTGGGGGGTAACGATGGAATCTCGCACCGGAGCGTGGGCTCTCACGCTTCTCAACCAGTGGCAGCTTCGTTATCGGGGACGCCCCTGCCAAGTGGGCTTGCGGCAGCAGCGCTTGATCGCACTGCTGGCCTTGCTCGGTCCGAGTACGCGGAACTCATGCGCCAACACACTGTGGCCGGTGAGTAGCGAAGACAAGGCGTCGCTGAGCCTGCGTGCGTGTCTGTTCAAGATCAACCATGCCCTGCCCGGGCTGTTGCAGGTCTGGGGGGGATTCGATTTCGCTTGACAACGACGTCTGGGTCGACGTGCACGCGTTGCGCCGCTGGCTGGTGGATGCGGCGGAGGGGCGTCAGGCCGAGAGGGGCGCCGAGCCCGCTGACGGACGCGCTGAACTGCTACCAGGCTGGTACGACGATTGGGTGATCTTCGAGCAGGAACGACTCAACCAACAGCGACTGCTGTCCCTCGAGGCCATCGCAAAGACAAAACTGGAGGTAGGCGACTTCGGCCACGCTGAGCAAGCCGCGACCGCCGCGTTGGGCATTGAGCCGCTGCGCGAAACCGCATGCGTTCTGTTGGTGCGAGCTCTTCTGGGGGCCGGGAACCGCGCGCTTGCGCTGCAGACGTTCGAGCGGTTCCGCGCACTCCTCAGCGAGGAATTGGCGATCGAACCATCTGTCGAACTGGCCGAACTGGTCGGCGTCCGGCCGGTGGCCGCCAAGGCGTTCGCCTCGCCGCCATCGAGGACGCTTGGGATTGCGCCCCTACCCGCTGCGGGCCCGCGCAGAGGTCGCGTCGAGGCGAGGGCAACGGTGCAACCTCGGTCGGGGGTGGCACCGTGGGGGACAGGGCGCGGCTAGCCGTCGTTGGCCAATGCGCCAGCAGTCTCGCTCCTGGTCAACGAACCGTCACCCATCACGATCCCCTGCAGCCACTCCTGCACTGCTGCCAGGGCAAGCTCAGGGGTCGCCACGGACCGCACGTCCGGGTCGTCTTCGCCGGGGACGGAGAATGTCAGTCGCGCCCGGAATCCCGCGTCTTGCTCGGGCACTCCCCATGCCCGCATAACCAGCGTGTGCATCTCGTCATTCGCCTCGGGACGCGCCGCGGTCGGACGTGGCTCGCTCACCATGAACCTCCTCACCACCTCTTGACATTCTGCCACCTGACCAGTGGAGGGGGCGACGCGGGGGGCCGCCACGCAGCAATCGGATCTTAGACATCACCGAGACCCTGGACGCAGCAACTGGGGCAGACTCGGTTCCTACAGTGAGGACCATGGGCATGAACCAGCACAAGTCAATGTTCGCAATCGTCTCGGTGGCGCTGTGGTTGGTATCCGGGTGTGGCGCCAGCACGTCGGTCGCACCCGCCGGTTCCGGCGCGACGGGTCAGACCCAGCATCCGCCCGCCGATACCACCGAGCCAACTGTGAAGATCACCGACCACTACGCGTCCTCGGGAGCGACGGCGACGGGCACCAACCAGACCAACGTCGATATCACGATCCTCGCCCCCGAGAAGATCGACCGTCAGACGCTGGAAGCTCTGGCCACGACTCAAGACAACTGCTCCGACGGCTCGGTTGAGATCACTCGGCAGGCGTCGATCGTCGCGATCACGGCAAACTGCGAGAACGTCACTGTCAGTGGCTCCGGTTCCATCGTGGTCGCACAGAACGTCACCGATCTGAAAGTGAATGCTGCCGGTGTGGTCGTCTTGACCAAGGACCTGAAGTCTGTCGTGGTTAGCTCTGACTCTGCCGGGGTCCTGGTGCTGTGGGAGGAAGGTTCGCCCAGCGTCGAAGACGCCTCGACGGGGTCGATCGTCAGGAAGCTGTGATGCGGTTCGTGGACGGAGCAGACCCAGAACTGGGCAGCCCGGGCGGGTCGAAACCTGGCCCTTGAGGTGTCGACTCCGAACTGGGCGGGTCCGGGTGGGTCGAAACCTGGCCCTTGAGGTGTCGACTCCGAACTGGGTGGCCCTGGCGGCGGGCACCGCGTCCAGATTGGTGCTGCGCGGTCAGGAGTGCTGCTAGCTCGGGTTCGAACAAGGCGCGAGGCTTCGCCCCCTAGTCGGCCGAACTGCCCACTCCGCGTCCACTCTCGGACGACCAGTTGGGACGCTTGGCCATGCCGCTCTATGTGGCTCTCGCCGATGCCAGTCCCATCACTCAAGGCGCGGCGCCCCTGGCCAAGACCGAGTTGATCGGCGACGTAACCGCCAAGATCTGGCCGAACGCCACCCCCTCGCTGCGCATGCAGGTGGTCGAACCCTCAGCCGAAGAACTCGCAGAGTCCCGGACGGCGAACGACGTCTGAACCGTTGAAATGGCTTTGGGACGCTGCAAACGCGGGCCGCTGATCATCCGCCTTGATGGGTACTGGCGGCTACTCGGCCCCCGCTATCGGAATGGGTGCAGTTAGGTCAGCAGACCAACACTTTGTGCACCCACTCCCGACTACGAGCGAGCTGCCACGCAGATTCGGACGCTGTCGTGCCGCTCACCTGGCTACGCCGTGCCGCCCTCCGCCCGGGCGGCCGCAACTGTCGCGACGTCGATCATGGTCAGCGCCAGATGACAAGCTTCAATTGCCGTGAGCGCGTGCCGCTCACCGGGTGCCAGGTAAACCAGGTCGCCGGGGGACAGGGCCGAGACCTCACCGGCGACCGCGAACTCCATCTTTCCGCTGAGCAACTGCACCACTACTGCTCGGGGGCTGGCGTGTTCGGTCAGCTGTTGGCCGGCATCGAAGGAGAACAAGACGAACCGCAGCAGATCGTTGTTGAGTACTACCCGGCTGGTGGTGGCCTCGCGCAGGATGGGCAGTTGCTCGATCAGCTGGGTGTAGACATGCGACTCTGCAGACGACGTCAGGGAGGCATTGGACATCAGGGGGCTCCTGTTCTCAAGGCTCGGGTCTGGATTATCCCGTGTGGGCCGCACGTTATCGGCTCCTGACGGCAATTATCACAAATCACTTGTAAGAAAAGAGGGTCTGCTCTGATCGGGGCTGGGTGGCCGCGCGTGTCGCTCGCCCTGATCAAGGCCCTGCGGGTGGTGGTTGAAACCAGCTGGCCGACAGGGGCCGCCCGCACCTCAAGTCGGAGAGCGAGTTCGCGTTCAGCTCGATGCAGACTCGAATGGGATGCGAAATCTAAGCTTAGGCTTGCCTTAGCTAGAGTAGTTGACATCCAAATAGTCCCCGCGGACCGAGGCGCTCGGGGAGGAAGAGGCAGGCATGAGTGCACAGGTTTCGACGAAACTCGCGACCAGCGAACTGACGAGCAAGCCGAGAGCAGTTGGCGGGTGCCCGCATCATGCGGCGGTACTCGCAACGCCCGCTGCGAGTCAGCTCAAGGCTTTGCCGACCGATGCACTGGAAACCGCACGCGCCACGGTTCGACGCGAGAACGGTGGTCGAACCGGCATCCTGTTGGTCAATCACGGCTCCCGCTCGCCGGTATGGCGCAAGCAGTTGCTGGATGTGCAAGCCGAAGTGGCCGAATACTTGCTGAACATCGCCGATGTTGCACAGGTGCGTACCGGGTTCATGGAGTACACCGAGCCCTCTATCGCCACGCAACTGCGCGAGATGGACGCGTCCGGGATCGAGCGGGTACTGGTCATCCCTTTGCTGCTCACGATCTCCGATCACAGCTTCGACGACATCCCGGCGATCTGCGGTCAGACCGATGACCGCGATCTGGTGGCCAGGTTGGCATCCGAGAACATCGCGATCTACCGACCGTCGGCGCAGGTGTCGTTCGCGCCGCTGCTCGACTTCTCCGGGCTGGTACGCACCAATCTTGTCCGCCGGGCACGTCCGTTGCTTGGCCAGGACCCCTCGAAGACGGGTCTGGTCCTGGTTGGCTACGGCAGTGCGGAATACGACGATGACTGGCAGGCCTTCTTTGGCGAGACTCGGGCGGCAGCCGAAGCCGATCTCGGTATCGAAGCCTCCGCGCATGCGTGGTGCGGGCACCTGGTCGACTACCGCAGAACGCCAACGCTGGAGGCGATCAACGAGATGCTGGAGCGCACCGATCGGGTGGTCGTCCTGCCGCAGTTGGTCTCGTATGATCCGATGTTCCAGGAGCGTCTGATCGGCCGGGCAGTGCGTGAGTGCGCCGATCCTTCCCGGGTGCTCTACACCAATGATGCGATTCTGCCCGAACCAGCGGTCGGTCAATGGGTGGTGCAGATCGCCTCGCAGATGCTCGGTACGGTGCCCGTGTAGATCAGCACGACGACTGCGCCAGTCTCCGCGCCATGGGCCTCCCGGATCGCGACTGCGTCGAAACCGCTATCCCTCACAATCGGCTATCGGCCGACTTACCCTTGATACAGGGCGCGTCGCTGGTTTCGACATCGTCCAGCACTGATGCTGGCTCCGCTCGTCTGGTCGCGACCGTGACGCTTTGGCGAACCAGAGGGGTGGTTGCGGTGTCAAAGATCAGGGTGGTGCAGTACGGCTGCGGGAAGATGGCGCGGTACATTCTGCGGTACCTGTACGAAAAGGGCGCCGAGGTGGTGGGCGCGATCGATGTGGACCCCGACGTCGTTGGCCTCGATGTCGGTGACTATGCCGGCCTCGGCTTCAAGACGGGGGTGCTGATCCGCGACGACGCGGACGCCGTGCTGGACGAGTGCGACCCCGATATCGCGGTTGTGACACTGTTCAGCCTGATGGATGAGGTCTTCCCGCACTTCGAGAAGTGCGCGCAGCGAGGGATCGATGTGATTTCCACTTGCGAGGAGGCAATCTACCCGTGGACGACGTCGCCCGCGCTGACCAATCGGCTGGACCGGCTGGCCAAGCAGAACGGCTGCACGATCGTTGGCAGCGGCATGCAGGACATCTACTGGATCAACCTGGTGGCGCTGGCCGCGTCCGGTTGCCACCGGATCGACCGGATCGAGGGCGCGGTCAGTTACAACGTTGAGGACTACGGCCTGGCGCTGGCCCGCGTCCACGGGGTTGGGTTGAGCCCGGCCGATTTCGAGGCGCAAGTCGCTCACCCGGAGTCGATGGAGCCGTCGTATGTGTGGAACTCGAACGAGGGCTTGTGCCGGAAGTTCGGCTGGACGATCAAGTCTCAGACGCAGCGAATCGTGCCGTACTTCCACGACACTGATCTGTACTCAGAGACGATGGGACGCACGATTCCGGCGGGTCAGGCGATCGGCATGAGTGCCGTGGTGACTACTGAGACGTTCCAAGGGCCGGTGATCGAGACCCAGTGCATCGGTAAGGTGTACGGTTCGGACGACGGTGATCTGTGTGACTGGGCGGTCAAGGGCGAGCCCGACATGATCTTCCGGGTGAGTAAGCCAGCCACGGTGGAGCACACCTGCGCGACCATGGTGAATCGGATCCCGACCGTGCTGGCCGCGCGTCCGGGTTACGTCACCGCGGACGAACTGCGTCCGCTGTCGTACCTGACCTATCCGATGGAGCTTTACCTGGGGTGAGCGTCGCCCCGCTGCGAGCACAACCTGCGGGTTCGTGAGCACGATCAGTCGCGACTCCAGGTGTCTGCCGGGTGATCCGCGTGCTGCGGTCGCGACGCTGGTGGCGGTTGCGGTGGTTC
>JAAYVP010000272.1 GCA_012517115.1 Brooklawnia sp.
CAGCCCCGGGAAGCGGACCTCTTGGGCGCCGATGGCGTCCATCTCTTCTCGGACGATCTGCTCCACTTTGTGGTAGACGCGCAGACCGAGCGGCAGCCACGAATAGATGCCCGGTGCGACGCGCCTGATGTAGCCTGCGCGGACGAGCCAGCGGTGGCTTGGTACTTCGGCGTCCGCCGGGTCTTCGCGCAGGGTGCGCACGAACAACTCGCTCATTCGGGTTATCACGGCTTCTCCTCGGCTTGATTGCTTGGTCAAGGCTAGCGGCCAGCACCGACTGGACGCATCCGCAACCATTAGCACCGGTGGCGACCGCACCCATAACATTGGGATCACCCGATGAGGAGGAGACGATGCAGATACCGCGACCCGAGATTCCGGAGTCGATCACCGTCACCAGCCCCAACTTCGCTGCCGGCGACCACATCCCCACACGCTTCACCTGCAAGGGAGCAGGCATCGCACCGGCGTTCGGCTGGGTGGGAGTGCCGACGCGGGCGCGCGCGCTGGCGGTTGTGGTGAGCGATCCGGACGCGCCACGAGGCACCTTTCTACACTGGCTGGTCACCGGATTAGCCGCGGCCGACGGCGGCATCGAAGAAGGGGGCAGCGCCCCGGCCGGCAGCCGGGAGTGGCCGAACAGTGGACGATCGGCAAGCTGGGTTCCGCCCTGCCCGCCCAGTGGCACGCACCGCTATTTCTTCGGCGTCTACGCCCTCGACGCGCCAGTCGACGCCGCGACCACCCAGCAGGTGCTGGACGAGATCGGTAAGCACACCATCGGCTGGGGCACGCTGCTGGGGCTGGTCGACCACTGACCCGGCTGCGACGCATCGGGCACGCGGGCTAGTCAGTAGAGCACGGTGGCCAACTCGCCCACCGTCCGGAAACCAAGTCCTTGGTAGAGTCGACGGGCACGGGTGTTGTAGTCGTTGACGTAAAGAGAAACCACCGGATAGCGCTGCCGACAGAGCCGCACCACCTGCGCCATCGCGGGGATCGACAACCGACGCCCGCGCAGCTCTGGTGAGATCCACACGCCTTGCACCTGACAGCAGCCCGACCACGCAGAACCGATGTCGGACTTGAACCAGACCCGGCTCGCCTGGCCCCTGACACGCTGCAGGGCACCCATCGCATGTCCCATCTGGATCAGCATTCGGACGTACCGCTGGTAGCTGCCCGAGCCGTCCAACGGCGTTACGCCCACCTCTTCGGTGTACATGGCGATGGCCGCGTCCAGGTAGGGCTCGTAGTCGGCCAGCCCGATCCGCTGTATCGCAGGATCGCCCTCGATCCCCGGATCGGTGTCGGTGACCATCAACGGCTGGTGTGCTCGCACGTCCCGGGTCCGCGCCCAGCTGTCGCCCCAGCGCGCCACCAGGCCTTGATGAAGCTGCCGAACCGCCTGCGCGGACCCCATGATCGACCAGACCCGCCGACGCGGGCCGATCGCCTCGGCGAACGCGTCGATCGCGTCCCGATCATCCCCGATCGGCACCAGGTTCGCGCCCACATGGCAGGCGGCGACAAGTTCACCACCCACGTGGTAACCGTAGACCGCGCAACCCAGCTGTTCCGGGGCGAGTCCGAGGTGGGCCACCCGCGAGGCCACGAACAGGTTGGTCAGCGGGTCACGGCGCAGCAGCTGCTCAAACTCGGCGATGTCGTGCTGGTCGAGCACTCGCAGGGTTCCGGGGGCTGCACGCCCGATGGTCAACTCACCGACACTTTCGGCGCCCCCGAATGGGCGAACTGGTCGGCCAGCTTGTTGGCCTCGGCTATCAGGGTCGCGACGATCTGGTCCTCCGGTACCGTCGCGATGACCTCGCCCTTCACAAAGATCTGGCCCTTGCCATTGCCGGACGCCACGCCGAGGTCGGCCTCGCGCGCCTCCCCAGGCCCGTTGACCACGCAGCCCATCACGGCCACACGAATCGGAACGGTGAAGTCCTTCAGACCGTCGGTGACTTCTTCGGCGAGCTTGTAGACGTCCACCTGGGCACGCCCGCAGCTGGGGCAGCTGACGATCTCGAACTGGCGGGGACGCAGGTTCAGCGACTCGAGAATCTTGATGCCGACCTTGACCTCCTCGACCGGCGGCGCCGAGAGCGAGACCCTGATGGTGTCGCCGATACCC
>JAAYVP010000273.1 GCA_012517115.1 Brooklawnia sp.
CCGGAGTCGTCAGATCGACGCGCTCCCCCTCGCTGGTGCGCATCCAGCCGAGTGGTGGACGAGGAACCCGCTGCGGCTCACCCAACAACGGGGAACCGCAGATCCGGCAACCCGGCCGGTGGGGTGGATTGGCGTGGCCCAACGGGCACAGGATCGCCACCACGCTGCCCGCGTTCACCGGCTGGTCGCTGGCGGCCGACACCGGGGAACCTGTGTTGCTATCCAAACTGATGATCGTCATCGAATCGTGATCATTGATCTCGTTGAGGCTGAGCCTGGGTGGGAGAACCGGAGCCGGATTAGAGACTGGTTCCTGCTTGGGTGCTTGACCATCCGGGTTTGGCAGATTGGAGGCCGCCTGATCAATGTCCACTGCGCTTGTCTCGCCCCAAAGCATCTCGAACTCGCTGCTGACACCGCGGCGTCCGGGCTCAGGCTCTGCTGTCACCGCCGGCTGATCCCCAGGAACCGCAGTCTGCGACAGAGACGATTCGTCCGCCAACGGCTGCTGCACAGCCCAGATGGCGGTCTCGGGTGCGACGGGCGCTGGAGGCGGCGGAACTGCCGTGGCATCGGAAACCTCAAGGCTCGGCGGGTCAATAGGTGGTACAAGTTCACCGCCCGCAGTGACCGGTGTCGGGTCAAGTCGTGGCTGGTCGACATCGACTTCGTGGCCTTGTGGCACCTCCGTAACAGTCGACGGCACATCGGGCAGCCTGAACGATCGCTCCGAGGCACCCGTGGTGCCCCGAGGAACCACCGGCACCTCATGGACTTCCGACACAAGCTCCGGCGGTGCCAGCACACCCACCTCGACGCCACGCCGCAGCGCACAGGCAGGCACCAGGCCAGCCTCAAGCGGTCGGCTGGGTGCGACTGCAGCGGCCTCTGACCGCAACTCGACACCATCTACCCCCATCACCTGACGCTCCAGCCAGGTCGTCACCAGGGCGCCGTCGATCTGCTCGGCACCAGACGCGGTATTGATCTCGATAACCATCGCGCCCCGGGCGGCCACATGGACAGCCGGACCGTTGTTGAGAGCGACGACGAAGCTGGGGAGCGACAACAAGCCAGAACCGCTGATCTGCGCCAGCGCCTCCAAGAACTGGCCCATGGAGACGCCCTCGCGGCAGCGACTCCACAGGTTAGTCGCGCGCGCCACGTCGATTTCGCCCGATACCAGTGCCAGCCCCTGATCCCAGACCAATCCATGAGCTTCGCCCGGTTGCCAAAAGACCGTCATCATATGCCCTTCACTCGATCGCCATCTGAAGGCCAAAGTGCTTCACCGTCGGGCAAGGTGGATTGCTCCTCGACACCAAGCGGCAGGCCACCAAGGGTGTCTTCGCTCACGCTCAGCGTGTCGCTGTTGCCCACCACCGCAATTGCATCAACCACCACGACCGTCACGTTGTCGCGTCCGCCCGCGTTCAGCGCAGCACGCACCAACTCGTCGGCCGCCTCCTGCGGCTCACTGAAGGCAAGCAGTGTTGCCGCGATTAGTTGATCTGACACTTCCGTGCTGAGGCCATCAGAACACAGCATCACGCGGTCGCCGACGGCTGCTGGCATCAGCCATTGATCGGCCAGCACAGGGCTGGGCAAGCCGGCGCCAATAGCCCGGGTGATCACATTTCGGGCAGCAGAACTGGCTTGTCCCCCAGCGTCGAGGACCGCCTGCACCCGCGAATGGTCGACGCTGATCTGCTGCAATTTGCCGGAGCGCAGCATGTACGCTCGAGAATCACCGACGTTGAAGATCATCCAATAAGGCAGACCCGATTGCGCTGCCAGGCCGACACCGACCACTGTCGATCCTGGCGCCCTGCCCGCGTCACCGCTCGCCTGGGCGATCACACGGCTCGCCTGTTCCAGCGCTCGGTTCAGGCCGTCAGGTGTCAGCCAGTCGGTGTGAGATTCGGCATGAAACGCCGCGACGACCGCCTGCGAGGCCACCTCTCCCTTAGCGTGGCCACCCAGCCCATCAGCCACCAGATACGTGTTGCGGCTGGCCAGCAAGCTGTCCTCATTATGGTCTCTCACCAGCCCTGGGTGAGTGGCCGCACCATGGCGTACCTCAAACCTGGTCCTCGGGCTGCTGGAAGTCCTCTCGCTCACCGTCTCGCCCTGATCTCGTGGGTGCCGAAGCGGACGACATCGTCGGCACCAACAGGAGTGGCCACGCCGGGTTCACACCGGGTGTGACTTCCTGAGGAGTGAAGAATGGTCGTGCCATTTGTGGAATGAAGGTCCATCACCCACCAAGCCCCATCTACCAAACCCACTGCCAGATGAGTCTTCGAGATCTTCATTTCGGGATCTGCCAACGCGATCGGCACAGCCGACTCCAGCGTTGGCGAACCAGTCGGGTTACGACCCAACAAAGTGATCTGTCCATTCGGCAAGGCCAAATCGCCATCCACCACCAACTCACGCAGGCCATCGGTGGCAGGAGTGAATACTGCAGCGTCGAGTACTGTTTCGCCAGCGTCCACCTGCTGAACCACGTCGCGCTCATTGACGACCGCCGGAGTGCTGAGCAACGGAGCCGGCGGCGGCGGCGCAGATGCGGATGGTTGAGAGAAGAACGGAGTTGCCTCAATAAACGCGTTGGCGCCCGGACGATCCACTGGAACAATCGATTGGATCGGCGGGGCCGATCTTGGGTTGAAGGGATCCTGCAGCACAGGTGATGATGCTGGGGGTGTGGCTAGCGGCGCCGTTGCCGGGAGTGGGGGCAACGGCGCCGCTACCGGGGGTGGGAGCTGATTGGTCGGAGCGTGAGCGTACGACGGCTCTTCGACAAACCCATTGATCGACGGTTGAGACGGCGGCACTACCGCGTTTGTAAACGGGCTGGCGGCCGGGTCCAGTGGCGGCGATGGCAGGCCGACCGGGGCGATCACGGTCGTGGGAGCGGCCAACTGTGCGGCGTCTGCAGCGGCCGAGGCGGAGGGCATCGGGCCCTTCTTGATGTCGATGACCATCAGGCCGGTCATGCGGTCGAACCAGTTGCGTCCGGTCGTGGATCTCATCGACACCAAGGCGATAATCAGGAATCCGATACCGAAGGTGACCAGGTTGATGGCGTACTGCAGCAGGAACTTCTTGATCACCTTGCCCGGGGCCGGTTGACCGGTCTCGACATCGACGTGCGTGATCTTCAACAAGACACCGCCGAACCAATGCCCGCGCTGCAACATGCACCACACCTGCAGGGCCAGAAAGGTGATCGCCAAGATCCAGGCCAGCACCTGCGTTCCTTGCAACAGCAGCGCGTAATTGCTTTGGGCAACGCCAATCGCCAAGATCACTGCGGCAAGCCCTTGATACACGATCGTGATGACTACGACTTCCAGTACTAGCGCACCTACCCGCTTGCCCACGGATGCTGGCACAACCCCGGCAAGTGCTGGGTAGCTGCCTTCTTCGTCCGTGGGGATGGTCGCCATCGTCTGAATGCTCATCACAGGCTCCTGCTTCTAGGTGACATTGCGGACGCTGAAGTGGGCGCAGGGTCGGTGGCGCGCCGAGGGCGCCGCAACTCGCTATACCAGGTCTTACCGTTGGGTCGTTCCACTGCAGGTCGGGCCAGAGATGTGGGACGCACCCACCACGACAGCCGCGTTATCCGGGAAGCCCTCTGACGCATTGCGACCGTTGCGGCGGCGGTCTGGGTCCACACCTGATCGATGAACTCATCGCGCGGGGTGCCATCACCGAACACCCCGTGATCAATGTGTGCAGCGAGATTGGGAAGTTCATCGAGCGATGTGCGCTCAGCCAGCGCCGCAGCCATTTCGCGGCGAGTCTGATTTCTCTCGACCGGCATTCCCAAGTCGGTGGCGGTATCGACGATCTCGGCCCAGCTACCCGAAAGACGATCAGCGGCGACGGCAGCGTTCCTGCGGATGCGGCGGCGCTGCGCCCGGACTAGCGCGAGCAGCCAGATCGGTGCGGTCAACAAACCCGCCGCTGCGATTCCGAGCAGAATCCGCCGCAACACCATCCAGTCGATTGACCAATCGTCATCGGCGTCTGCCGTATCGTCACCGAGACGCTCGGGCACCTCGAGTGGCTCCTTTGGCGGAATGGGCGGCGGCTGCACCTGCGGGCGGGGCTTCGGCTGCGGTTTGGGGACGCTGGTCTCTGGCTGCCGGTCGCGATCCGGGGTGGGATCGAAAGCCACCCAGCCCACCTCGTTGAATGGCACTTCTACCCACACGTGGGCGTCGGTTCCGGTGGCCACCCACTCATCAGCCACACTGTCCGCCTCTGGAGGGTAGAAGCCCATAACCACCCGCGCCCCGATGCCAAGGTGACGCAGCATCAACGCCATCGCCACCGCGTACTGCTCGTCGTC
>JAAYVP010000274.1 GCA_012517115.1 Brooklawnia sp.
AAGCACGGCCAGGCCAAGCGCTACGTCGATGGTGCCAAATGCGGGTCCACCGCGCAGCGACCCGCCATGCCAGGGCTGTTGGGTCGTGCGAGCCCGGGGGGCGGCCTGACTGAGGGTGATGCCGACCAGCACGCCATACTTCTGTTCGATCCGTGCGATCTCCGCATCCAGTTCGGCAAGTTCGGGAGCCGGCGAAAGCGGTGCCGGCGAACCGATCGGAGTAGGCAGGGTGCCTGTCTGGGGGCTGGCCGAGCCTGCAGGGGCGGGTGGGTTTCCGGTGTTCGGGCGGGTGGCGCCGAATGCAATGGTGATCGCTAGGACGATCAGGATGCTCAGGATCAACAGTCCGAGTGGTGCCTGCCACCACCAGCCCAGCCGACTTCGCAGCCCGGACGCGGTGCTTGCGCTAGTAGCCTTGGCTGCACCGTGAGGCGACGGACGGCGCCTGCTCATGCCGAACCTCCTTGTCGACCGGTGCGGTGGGGCGATTGCGGGTGATCGTTGCCTAACAGTATGGTGGCGGGTGCGCTAACCCGCACGACGAGGGTGGTTGATAGTTGATGTTCTGCGCACGCTGCTGGGCACCGGTTGGGTCGCACGACCGTGTCTGCGGCGAATGCGAGGCTGACTTGTTGCTGCCAGGCTCAGTGCGCCTCACCGACCCGCGCCGACTAACGGATCCGCCAACACCCGCTCAACCCGCCACGATCGTCGCGGTGCCGGTCGGGGGTTCGCAAGCGGTCCCCGCGGTGGACGCCGGGCAAGCCGCCGACGTGGTGGTAGGCGAGGGCGCTGCCACTCCTCATGCGGGCTCGGTCGGCCCCGGTTGGTGGTCGCGCGTCCGGGGCAAGCTAGTCAAACTGGGCGAGAAGGCTGCGGTAGCCAACCGCGCCGGGTCGGCGGAGCCGCCTGCTGCGCAGGCCGTCGGAGCCTCCCAACCCCCTGGTGAGCAGCATGCTTCGGACGCGTCCCAGCCGATACCTGAGCCGCCTACCCCGGACACGTACCGCTCAACGCCCGAGCCACCGGGTGAACCGCAGGATGCGCCAGCACTCGGCCCTCCAGTGCAATCCGGCCCTCGCGCGCCGCTGGATCCTGTCGCGTCCGGAACCGACAATCAACCAGAACCCCTGCTCATCGACGGGCCGGATTCCGTGGCCGCAGGCGCCCTCATCAAAGAGCCGACCCCGGCACAATCGGCCCGTCCGCTTCGTCCCCGTCGACCGAAGGGGACGGGCGAGCTCAATCTCTGGGACGACTACGGCATCACCGATGCCCACGAGTGGTTCGAAACCGACGGCTCCGCCCCGGCACGCGAGCGTGTCAACCACCTGCTCGGCGCCTCTGTGGTGCCCACCGCGAAGACCTTCAGCTTCCTGTTGGTGCTGGGTGGCGCCGTGGTGATGCTGATCCTGCTGGTCTCGCTGCTGCTCAACTTAGACAATCTCTTCTTCACCCCACCGTCGAGTGAGGCCACGCCAGCCGCGCCTTCAGCCACCACGGCACCGCCCGAACCCACCGCCGAACCCGAGCCTCAGACCGAGCAGTCGCCACTCCCGTCGATCAAGCACACCCCGGAGATGCTGCCGGGTGCCAGGGAATGCCTACCCGGGGTTTGGGCTGGCCAGCAAACCTCCTGCCCGCTGGCCGAGGCAGTGGCCGCGCAGGTGGATCTCAAGATGACCGACAGCCGAATCGTCGAGGCACACAGTTCGGTGACCGATCGCACGTATCGGCTGGAATGCGTGGCAGATGGGGGCATCACCTGCACCGGATTGGATGGCGTGGTCGGCGTCTACGTCTGGTTCGTGACAGAGTCCTGACCAGGTTGCGCGCGGCTCAGAAGTCCTTCTTAGGACGCCTGACCGCTGCGAGCCTGGCGCCGCCATCCGATTCCCA
>JAAYVP010000275.1 GCA_012517115.1 Brooklawnia sp.
ACCATGCCGCCATCAGCCCAAGACCAGGTGATCGCGAACTACCAGGCGCAGCACGCGGCGCTGGTCGCCGGAGACTACGACGCGCTCGCCAAGTTGCTTAGCGATGGTTTCACCCGCACCCACTTCACCGGCCGGACGCTGACCAAGGCCCAATGGCTCAAACAACTGCGCAGCGGTGAACTCACCTACCACTCATTCGAAGAGGTCAACATCACCGTCAACGTCGAAGACTCCCGGGCCTCCCTGGTGGGTCGGACCATCTGCGACGCCACCCTGTACGGCGAGCGCCAGCATTGGCGGCTACAGTTGCGGCAAACGTTCTTGCGGGACTCCGGGGTCTGGCTCGTGACGCACTCGACCGCGACCGTCTGGTAGGCCGAGACGCGGCAATCTAGTCGTCCGCCTCGCGCCCCTGGCTAATCCGGGCCGGCGATTCCACGAAATCACCGACGATGCCGGCCGCCGACTTAGGCCAGGCGAAGTAGCGGACGGCAAGGTTGATCATCGCCGAAACCCGGTTACGTCCACCTAGCAGGGTCATCAGGTGCACGACTACCCACAGAATCCACGCCACGAAGCCGGTCAGCTTGGGGCCCTTCGGGAACTCCACTACTGCTGCATAGCGCCCGATGGTGGCCATAGTGCCTTTGTCGTGGTAGGCGAACTCCTGCCGCGGTTGCCCGGTTGCGTCCGCGATGATGTTGCGCGCGGCGAGCGTACCCATCTGAATGGCCGGCTGCGCCAACTGCGGCTGCGGGTCGTCGGCGCAGAGCACTGCGTCCCCAGCCCCGTAGATGTCATCATGGCCGACGACTCGCAGGTCCTTCTCGACCAGGATGCGCCCACCCCGCCCCTGCGGCAATCCCCAGCGTGAGACTTCCGGATGACCCCCGACGCCGCTTGCCCAGATGACCAGGTCGCAGTCGAGGCGCGAGCCATCAGAGAAGTCGACATGGTCGGCCGCGACCTGTTTCACCGCGGTGTTCATCCGAACATCGACACCGAGACGGGCAAGTTCCCGGCGGGTGTAGCGCTGCAGCCGACGATCGAACGGGCCTAGCAGCCGGTCAGTCATCTCGACCAGGACTACGTGGAAGTTGTCTACGCCGACCTCGGGATACAGCACCGGCAGGGCCTGAGTCTTCATCTCAGCCAAGGCGCCAGCCGTTTCCACACCGGTCGCACCGCCACCTACCACGACCGCGGTGAATCGTCTGTTCGGGTCGGCTTCCGCGGCCATCAGTTCCAGCCCGGAGAAGATGATGTCGCGCACCCCCAGCGCCTGGGCGCGGGTGTATATCAGGCGAGTGTTCTCGGGCGCACCGGGGACGCCGAAGTAGTTGGCGCCAACACCCGGGCAGACGATCAATTTGTCGTAGGGCACCGGGGCGCCGCGGCTGACGAGGACCCTCTTGTTCTCGACATCGATGCCAGTCACTGTGGCCCGCCGGAAGCTGGCCAGATGGCTGGGGTCGTTGGACGCCCAGCGCCGCAGTGAGTACGTGACATCGCCCGGGTTGAGGGCTCCCATCGCGACCTGGTAGAGCAGTGGCTGGAACGTTGTGTAGGCATGCCGGTCGATGATGGTCACCTCATGGCCTGCTGCAATCAATTCGCTGGCGGCGTGCAGCCCCCCGAAGCCGCCGCCGACAATCACCACGCGCAATTCACTCATGCCTACCATTGTCGGCCCTGAGCGTCATCGCAGGGCGGAATGTCTCCGATCACTCAGCCCACCAGGCAACCGCCGGTGGGCACCGGCTCCCACAGCACGGCCGCGGCGTCCAGCAGCGGAGCAGTCGCCGCATCGGTAAGGACGTACCCGGTTTGCGGGTCGAGTGCCGACATCGCGAAGACGGTACCCGCCACGCGTCCATCGGAAGTGAGCAGGGGTCCGCCGGAGTTGCCGGACCGCACCTCGCCGCGAATCGAGTAGAGCTCGCGGGAGATGCCTTGCTCGCCGTAGATGTCTGCGCCGTTCTCGATGACGGTGCCGCGGATGCGGGCCTGGCTGAGGGAGTACGGCCCGCCCCACGGGAAACCGGCGGCCACCACGTCGGCGCCGAGTGGCAGATTCTCCGATGCCCGCGGCAGCGCAGCCGCGGCTAGGCCGGGCACTGCCAGGATAGCCAGGTCAAGATCTGGGTCGAAGGCCACCACGGAGGTGTCCTGCCAAGGGCCGCGACCGCCGATGGACACCCCCACCCACGACGACCCGGCCACCACATGGGCGTTGGTCACCACCCGCTCCGGGGCCACTACCCAGCCGCTTCCGGTCGAGTCACTACGACAGCTGGGAGCATCGGTCCTTACCTGGACGATGCTGGCCGCAGCCTGCTGAACCTCCGGCCTACTGAGCGAATCGGTGTCGGGTTCAGAGGTCGGCAGTTCGGGCTCCGCACCGCCGAAGACCCGCGGCAGCTCACTGCGCAGCACTTCGACCGCGCGTCCAGGCAACTCGTTGAACTCATCGGGCATCGCGATGTCCATGGCAAGATAGAGCCGCGATTGCGAGATCACACCGGTCACCGATGCGGGTAAGAACGGCCTGACAGCGGTGATCACGAACCAGATCACGAACGACATCACCAATGCGGCCGCGACAGCACCGAAGAAGGCATCGGGCCCCCTGGCCCGATCCCGGCCGCGGATCCGATGCCCGATGGCGCCGAAGATGGCTTCGCCAAGCGCTATGCAACCGAGCACAACCAGCATGATGGTCGTGCTTCGCAGGTTGCGGCTGCTGTCGAGAATCGGGAAGAACCCGACCACCAGGGGCGCTGCCCAAAAACCAGCGACCGCTCCGGCGCCCAACCCGAGCAGGCCCAAGGTGCCGACGGTGAAGCCGCTCCGAGCGCCGACGGTCGCTCGGGCGACGATCAGCAGCCCGATGAAAATGTCGAGCCACAGGGCTCCGTTCACCTCAATGTCCTTTCGTATCGTCGGACCGTCAGCGAACGGCCCCGACGATACGAGTCTGACATGCGCCACCCAAACGATGCTCAGCCAGCCGCCGGGCGACGAGGTTCAGCGTTGGGCTATACCGCCTCAGCGCGGTCCAGCGCGTCCAGCGCGTCGCGGGACTCATCCATGATCATGGCATGCATGACCTCGCGGGCGTCGTCCTCGGAGACATCGACGGCCAACGCGATCTCGGCCAGCAGGGGGGCCGAGGCCTCCTTGAGCAGGTCTTTCTCACCCAGGGAGAGCGAACCACGTTCCCGGCGCCTGATGAGGTCGCGGACCACCGCGGCCAACTGCAACGGATCGCCGGTGGCGATACTGGCTCGATTGGCCTTGTAACGACGGGACCACTGAGGTTCCTCACCGACGGTCGGGCCACTGAGCACCTCGGCAAGCCTGTCGAGTTCATGAAGACCCGCCACATCGCGAATGCCGATCTCTTCGGCCCTTGCTACGGGGAGACTGATTGACAACTTGCTGCTGACGACTTCGAGCTCGGCGTACTCGACCTGCTCGCCGCGTATCGTGCGGGTCATGACCTTACCCACCACCGCAGGACCATGGTGAGGGTGAATGACGGTCTGACCAACATGGAACTTCATGAATTGCCCTCGCAACAGTTACTCGCCACCGGTCCTGTAAGCACGCGGCTCGCCCGGACGCATTGGCAACAACGCGCCATCAGGCGGGACCGTCCTTTGGTCCCACAGGTCAGCGATGCTAGGTTACCAGATTAGGGAAGCTATACCCAGACGCCAATATCTATGCCCTAGTCGGACAGATTTCGATCGCTGCTTTCGGTGGGCGAAACGCTTGGTTCCTTCGTCTCAGAACCAGGCCGGATCGTCAACCTCGCCGCGGCCCAACCAAACCGCATCTCCGGCATCCAACCGGGCAGCCACCGCCGACACCTCGACCAAGGCGCCCGGACGCGCCAGCTGCGTCACGATCGAGACGCTGACTAGCGGAAGTGCGTTTGGGTCGAGATAGTCGCCTGCGGCCTGCACCGCTGCCTGCAGGTCGACACCGGCGATCACCTTGATCTCAAGGCTGACCAGGTCGGTGGCCGGCGTCCCCGCCGCTGCCAGGCAAGCCATCACATTGACCATCACTTGCTTGACTTGCGCCTCAATGTCGTCCTGTCCGATCAACGCGCCGGACGCGTCCACCGCGTTCTGACCGCCGACGAAGACCAGGGACGCCCCGGCAGGTACCACGGCCGCCTGGGAGTAGTACGGCGAATGTTCAAGCTGATCAGGGTTGATGCGTTCAACGGCCATCTTGGTCCTCCTTCGCGACGAACCAGGCAGTCAGTTCGTCCAATGTCGGCTGCTCGAACTCGAACCCGGAATCGAGCAGCACCTGCGGCAGCTGGTCTTGGCTGTCCGCCACCCGTGCCGCAAATTCTCCGACGACTAGGCGCATCGCCCATACCGGCACCGCGATCGGGAGAGTGGTCCTGCCCATGGCGTGGGCGAGCGCACGGATCAGTTCGGCGTTCGTGGTGGTCGCCGGAGAAGCCAGGTTAACCGGCCCCACGATCGGATGGTCGATCAGCCAACTCAAGGCACGCACCTCGTCAGGCAGGCTGATCCACGGCCAAATCTGGTTCCCGGGCCCTAACGGGCTCGCTACGCCCAGCTTCAACAGCGGCATCAGCGGTGCGAGCGCCCCACCGTTGGGAGTCATTACCAGACCGGTGCGGGCCAGCGCCACCCGATTGCCGGCCGTGGACGCCTCGCTGGTGGCTTGCTCCCACTGTTGCACGAGGTCGGCGAGCCAGTCGGCGCCTGGCGCGCTGGCTTCGGTGAGGCGTTCCCTGCCCCGGTCGCCGTAGTAGCCCACCGCCGACGCGTTCACCAGGACGACGTGCGGGCCCAACTCGGTCGCGGCCCGGGCCAAGGTGCGGGTGCTCCGCACCCGGCTGAGCAAGATCTGACGCTTGCGCCAAGCGGTCCAGTGACGATTGATCGGCGCGCCCGAGAGATTGACCAGAGCGTCCACCTCGGCGCAGGGCTCCAGGTGGATCTCGTCCTTGGCGGGGTTCCAACCCACCTCGTCGGGCTGCACCGCCGCCCCACGGACCAGCCGCAGGACGGTATCCCCCCGGTCACGAAGGTGACGCACTAAGGCGGCGCCGATGAGGCCGCTGGCCCCGCTCACCGCAATTGTCGCCATGCAACGATCGTAAGAGTTGCGCGCCGTTCGTGCCCGAGCTTCGTCAGGCCGGCCGGCCCAGTACTCAACCCTTGCGCTTCTGAATGGCTGCCCATTCGTCCCGCAGGCCGACCGTGCGATGGAAGTGCATCGGCTGATCTGGATCGGCGGCGAAGTAGCCGAGCCGCTCGAACTGGACGGCCTCACCGGGCTTTGCCTCAGTCAGCGCCGCCTCCAGTTGACAGCCGCTCAGCAGTTCACGCGAGTTTGGATTCAGGTCGTCCAGCGGTTCGCCGGTGGTTTCGCCGGGCAGTGCCGTCACAAAGAGCCTGTCGTAGAGAGCCACGCTCGCCGCTACCGCATGCGGACGCGAAACCCAATGCATGGTGGACTTCACTTTGCGGCCATCGGGGGCGTCGCCACCCCTGGTCTGCGGATCGTAGCTGGCCAGCACCTCGACTACCTGCCCGTCGCCGTCGGTGACCACTTCGGTGGCGGTGACGAAATAGGCGCCACGCAGCCGGACCTCGCGTCCTATCGAGAGCCGGTAGAACTTCGGCGGTGCTGACACGGCGAAGTCATCCCGCTCAATGTATAGTTCGCCGCTGAACGCCACCCGACGCGTACCGTCGCCGGGGTTCTCGGGGTTGTTCATGACCTCGAAGTACTCGACCTGTCCGGCCGGCCAGTTGGTGATCGTCAGCCGCAGCGGCCGCAGCACCGCCATCCGGCGTTGCGCGGTCTTGTTGAGGTGGCGTCGCACATAGCTCTCCAGTTCCTCCAACGCCTGCCGGGAGTTGGTTTTCGAGACCCCCATGTCACGGCAGAAAGCGACGATCGCCGACGCCGGGTAGCCGCGTCGCCGCAGCCCACTGAGGGTGGGCATCCGTGGGTCGTCCCAGCCGTCGACGATGCCGTCGTTGACCAACCTGGCCAAACGTCGCTTGGAGGTGACGGTGTTGTTGAGTTCGAGGCGCGCGAACTCGATCTGCCTGGGTTGTTCGTAAGGCAGCGGCAGTTGCGCCAGGCACCAGTCATAGAGCGGCCGATGGCTGACGAACTCCAGGGTGCACAGCGAATGCGTGACACCCTCGATCGCGTCGGACTGGCCGTGCGCCCAGTCGTAAGTGGGGTAAATCACCCAGCGATCCTGGGTTCGGTGGTGATGACCTCGGCGAATCCGATAGAGCACCGGGTCACGCAACTGCATGTTCTCGGCGTTCATGTCGATCTTGGCTCGCAGCACCCGGGTGCCGTCGGCGAACTCGCCAGCCTTCATCCGGCGGAACAGTTCGAGGTTCTCGTCGGGAGTGCGATTTCGATAGGGCGAGTCGATGCCGGGTTTGCCATAGCCGCCACGCTGCGCCGAGATGGTCTCGCCGTCCTGGTCATCGACGTAGGCCTTGCCGGTGGTGATCAGCAGTTCGGCCCACTCATAGAGTTGATCGAAGTAGTCGGAGGCGTACAGCACGTGCGCTGGCTCGAAGCCGAGCCAGCGCACGTCGGCGATGATCGACTCGACGTATTCGGTTTCCTCAGTCTCGGGGTTGGTGTCGTCGAAGCGGAGATTGCAGATACCGCCGAAGTTCTTCGCAATGTCGAAGTCGACAGTGATGGCCTTGGCGTGCCCGATGTGCAGGTAACCGTTGGGTTCGGGCGGGAAGCGGGTTTGAACTCGCCCTGAGTAGGTGCCGGCAGCGTTGTCGGCTCGCACGATCTCACTTATGAAGTCCCCAGCGGAGGACACGGACTCGCTCATGGCTGCGAAGTCTAGCGTTCAGTCAGCGTCGCGGTTGGCGCCAGTAATGCCGTTGATCAGGGCGCTGGCGATGCTGATCACGATTGATCCGCCGAAGGCAGCACCCCAACCGCTCACGGTGAACGGCACGCCGAACATACCCACGATCCAGGCGCTCAGCATCAACATTGCGGCGTTGATGACCAGCAAGAACAGCCCGAAGGTGAGCAGTATGAGGCACCCACTCAGCACCTTGACTACAGGCTTGACCACCGAGTTGACCAAGCCGATGACCAACGAGACCAGCACCACCGTGACGATCACGTCACCCGACGGGTCGCCGGTCGCCTGAGTGGGGCCCAATCCGATGCCGGGCACCAGCCAGGCAGCGAGCCAGACCGCCAATGCGGTCGCGGCGGTTCGCAGCAGCAGATTCACGCAATCCTGTCTACCACCACTTCTGGCAGCGCCCCAGCCCAGCAATCCTGTCGGCCCCGTTCTGTTGGGTGTGGTCAGCCCACGTCCAAGCCCGACAGGTGCGCGTTCACCACCGGCCGCAGGGCCGCGAGTCCCTTGAAGACCACCGCCCGCAGTCCGTAGCTGCGGGCAGCCTCGACGTGACCCGGCCGGTCGTCGGTGAACAGCACATCACCAGGTGCCAGCCCGAGACCGGCCACCGCCAGCCGGAAGACCCGGGCGTCCGGCTTGCCGATGCCGACCCGCGCAGACAGCGTCACCGACGGCAGTTCGGCGATCCAGGGTTGGCTGCGCTCCAGCATTTCGATCACTTCGACGGGCACATCCGACAGCACTCCGACCGGACAGCGGCGGGCCAGTTCGCGCACATAGCCGACCATCTGATCGTCCGAGCGCGACCAGCCAGCCACCTCGGCCGCGATGACTGCGTCCAGATTGGCGATGCGGCGCCCGGACTCCGCCGCGACTCGGGCCCAATAGTCGCGGGCACTCTGCAAGCCATGATCGTAAGGCGCGCGAAACGCCCAATACGGCTCCCAAAGCTCGGGGCCTCCGAAACCGGCAGCCCGCTCGATAGCCGCGATTGCCTCAGGCGTCTGGACGCGCATAACCACGCCATACAGGTCGAACAGCACTCCTCGGGTCATATCCCCCTTGATACCGCAGTCTGCGGACGCTTGCGCCGACGGCGACTGGAGCCGCCCCCTGGCGTCCTGCCGAAGCGGCGGTCGGGCGGGTCACGCGTCTGGCCTCCGCGCCGACCCAAGTGGCTGGGCGATACCATGGCGGCATTCACTGGAGGAGATCTGTGGGCGAAAAACTGCCAGGCCGCAACGATGCGGCCAACTACGACTCGGTGCAAGGTTCGCGTCCGATCAGGACCACGCCAGACCGATCGGCGGGCCAGGCCGTTCGCGTGGCAACCCAGCGTCCTCCGTCGAAGGGCGTCACGGTGGCCCTGATTGCGGTGCTGATGGTCGCTTCACTGGTGGTGTTTGTGACTGGCCTTGCGATGGTCGGCCGCGAACTGCCACGCTACTTGCCGTTGATTGCGATCACCATCGGCGGCAGCCTGCTGGCCTGGCACATCCGTGCGCTCATCGCCGGCAGCGGACGCCGGACCGCGATGGTCAGCCCGTGGCCGTGGATTGGATTGGTGGTGGTGGCAGCGTTCGGGGCCACTCTGGGATTCGCCTTGTTCGACCTATTGACCGGGGTACGCAGTGCTGCCCGGATCGCCTTGGTGACGGCCGGGACGGTGGGCATGATCGCGGGGGTGATGGCCTTCGTCCGGGACGCCGACATCCGGGAGCAGTCCAGCACGGTGCCACCGGCGCCGGTTCAGACCGACCCGGAACCTGAACCCACCGTCTACTTCGATCCCAGCGACAAGACCGACTCGCTGCGCCCGCGTGGCACCTGGCCGCTGCCCAAACGGGGCACCTCAGCCGACGCCTCGCTGTGGGACGAACCGGAGCCAGTTGAGCCCGAACCCGCTCAGCGTGCCCGGCGCGGCGTTTGACCTGGCCACATCAGGGGGGTCAGGGCTACGAATCCATGTTTCCCGTCCTTGTTGCCGCGTCAACGGCCAGCGGGGGAACCCATCAGGGGGCCTCGTGCAATCATCCACGGGGTCCGGCGGGTAGCCGCAGGGTGAAGGTGGCGCCGAGGCCCTTGCCCGCCGATTCGGCGGTGAGGCTGCCGCCATGAGCCTCGGCAAGTTGCCGAGCGATCGTCAGGCCGATCCCAGAACCGGATTCGCGACCGGTCGAGCGCCGATCGGGCACCCGGTAGAAGCGCTCGAAGACCCGCTCCAGTTCGGGCGCCGCGATCCCCTCACCGGTGTCACAGACTCGGACGATGGCCTCTGGGCCTTCCTGGCTGCAGGTGACGGTGATCCGGCCGCCTGTGGGGGTGGCCCGAATGGCGTTGCCGACCAGGTTGGTCACAACCTGGGCGATCCGGTCGGTGTCCACCTCGACCCGGACGCCGCCAGCTGGCGCGCACCGCAACTCGATGCCGGCGTCATCGGTTTGTGGACGGAGCCGCTCGACCGCGCCGGCAACCAGCTCACCCAGGTTTGCTGGCTGCCGGTCGAGATTGACCCTGCCCTCCTCGGCGCGCGACAGCGCACTCAGGTCGGCGGCCAGCCGCTGCAGTCGCCTGGATTCCGCGGCGACGACGGCTAGGTTCTCTGCCGACGCGGGCAGCACCCCGTCGATCATCGCCTCCACCTGCCCGTCGATGACTGTCAGTGGGGTGCGCATCTCGTGCCCCACCTCGCCGAGCAGCCGGACGCGCCGCGCCTCGGTGTCGGCGAGGCGCTCGGCCATGGTGCCCACATCGTCCACCAACTGACTCAACTCGACGGTGCCTGGCCGCGGCAACTCGGTTCCGTAGTCGCCCGCGGCAACCCGGTTGGCCGCTGAACGGACCGCGGTCACCGGCTTCAGGACACGCCGAGCCGCCAACGCGGCCAGCAACCCGGCGGTCACGACACCGACCACCACGCCCCACAGCAAAGCCGCTTGCAGCGCGGAGAGCACCTCTGGACGCAACGCACCCAAACCGACTACGACGCCTCCGCCATGGCCGAGGCCGCGTCCCGGCATTTCATCCGACCCAGCACCCATCGTGTCGAACAGTCGGGGGGCAAGCAGGAAGACCAGCACGGCGGTGGTGGTCAATGACACCACTCCCACCAGCACGTGCGAAACCACAAGCTGGACACTGAGCCTGCCGAAGGGACCCTTCGCCGGGACGCGGTTCACCGATGTCTCCCCGGCAGACACTTGTAGCCGACGCCACGCACGGTGGCGATGTAACGTGGCTCGACCGGGTCGTCGCCCAAAGCCCTTCGCATGGTGCGAACGTGCACGTCGACCACCCGTTCGTCACCGTAGAAGTCGTATCCCCAGACCTTCTCGAGCAACTGGATGCGGGACAGCACCCGTCCCGGGCTGGCGGCCAGCGCTGCCAGCAGGTCGAAGTCAAGCGCGGAGAGCTCCACTAGGGCACCAGCCTGCCGCACCTCACGAGCGGCTAGGTCGATCCGCAGGTCGCCGATCACGATGACCTCGTCACCACCAGGTTCAGTGGTGGCGTCCATCCGGCGGAAGGCCGCCTTGATGCGCGCCACTACCTCGCGGACGCTGAACGGTTTGGTGATGTAGTCGTCGGCCCCCAGCGTCAAGCCGACCACCTTGTCGGTCTCCTCGGTGCGAGCGGTCACCAAGATCACGTAGATCTGGGAAAAGCGCCGCAGCTGGCTGAGCACCTGAAGACCATCCAGGTCTGGCAGCCCGATGTCGAGCAGCACAAGATCGATGTGCGACGTTGCCGGTTCACCGCGTATCCCGAGCTGCCGCACCGCGGACTCCCCGGAGTCGGCCTCCAGCACCCGGTAGCCCTCGGCGGTCAAGTACCCGCGCAGTAGCGCGCGGATCTGCGGCTCGTCATCGACGACCAGAACGGTTCGACCCACAAGCCCATTGTGCTTCCCCCGGGCGGTCGGCAGTAGAGCCATGGCGATTCGAGGCGTGGCCTCATCGAAGCTTCACGATCGCACTCGGAGGTCCTTCACATGTCCGGCATCTACTGGTCGCATCGGCTGGTACCTCCAGCCCGGGAACGCAAAGGAGAAGGTCATGGTGACAGCTTCCACTCGGATCTCCGCCCTCGCGGTCGGCGGCATCGCGGCTTTCAGTCTGAC
>JAAYVP010000276.1 GCA_012517115.1 Brooklawnia sp.
CTTGCCGGGTGGCAGTGGGACGCCGTGCCGAACAACCAGATCCGCCATCTCGTCCAGCGCCTCGGCCAGTGCCTCCTCGTCGCGCGAGACCACCGCGTCCGAGACCAGTTCGTCTAGCACGTTCAGCCGAATCACCAGACTATCGGGCACATCCCATTGTCCTTGGCCCATCACCCGGACGATCATCGCGAAGTCCCTCCCTCAGCATGCCAGGTGTCGCGGATCTCGCTGTCGTCGGACGAGGTCGGCTGCTGGTATGAGCCGTGCGCAGCGTCGACCAGGCCCCGGCTAGCTAACTCGGCCTTCATGGCCGCCAACTCCCCTTCGACGCGTTCCTCCCATTCGGACTGGTCGCCGGTCACCGGCGTCTGCGGGGCGACGGTGGGTGTCGTGGCATGCTGGGCGGCCTGTCGGACAATCTGCTCGGCGCGACCCAGGTCAGGATCGAGACTGGCGAGGGCACGGTCGACCCGAGCCTGCGCCTCGGCCGCCGAGTAGGTCGCCCAGACGGTCTCCCGCTTAGCGCGGATGGCATCCAGCTTGGCCTGCAACCGGGTGCTGGTGAGCACCAACTGCTCCTCGGTCAGCTGAAGCTGGTCGTGTTGGGCGTCCAAAGTGGCCAGCTCATCAAGCAGGCGCTGCTTGCGCAGTAACGCCTCTTGAGCAAGATCCGCTCGGCCTTGCTCAAGCGCTCGGCGGGCTGTCACGGTCAGTGAATCGATTTCGGACGCCAGCTGTGTCATCTGTTGAGCAAGCCGCTTTCGACTGCTGGCTACCTCGGCGGCTCCTCGACGGACCGCGTGTAGCAGTTGCGTCTGCTCGTGGTAGCTGTCCGGACCAGGGTCGGTGGGTTGCGGGTCGGCACCCGACCCGAAGACCCGTGTGATGCGCCCCAGAATCCCCGCCATCTGTTGCATCGCCCTTCTATAGTGATCGTCCCAGCTTAGAGCTTGCCACCCCCGACCACTAGGATGGCCGAAGCAGCATCGACCAGAAGGAAATCCGTGGGACTTTTCCGCCCGTACCAGAGCAATGACGCGACCGATGAGCCTGCCGACGCCGCGGCCACCGAGGGCGACCCGGCTGCGCCGTCGGGCAAGAACGCGCCAACGTTGAGTCGGCGCGAAGCCGAGCAGCAGCGTCGAGAGCGGATGCGTCCGACCCTGTCGAAGCGAGAGCAGAAGGCACGCAACCGCGAGGTCCGGCGCGCCCGCGAGGAGAAGGCCTTCCAGGCCGCCGAATCGCAACCGGAACGCGTCCTGCTGCGCAATTTCGTGGATGCCCGCTGGACCTTCAGCGAGTTCAGTTGGCCGCTGCTGCTGCTGTCGATGTCGATATTCGTCGTGGGCTCCTGGGTGCCGCGCGCGGCGATCTACGCCTCGTACGCACTGTGGGCGATCATGGCAGCGATCGTCGTCGAAATCTCCCTGTTGTGGTTCAAGTTCAAACAGCTGCTGGTGGAACGGGTCCCCCACGCCAACCGGCGCGGATTGTTGATGTACATGGCCTCGCGCATGGTCGCGATGCGGCGGTTCCGTCGTCCACCGACAGCGATCGACCGGGGGGCGGAGTTCTGATGGCTTTCCGCTGGCATGCCGAACTCGCGTCCGGCTCACAAGCAAGTGCAGCAGACCTGACCGAAGCCGGGCTCGGGATGGACTTCGATGACCAGGCTTCCGCCGAGGAGTGGTTGAGCAGCTTCTACCTCGATCTGCAAGACCTCGGCGTCAGCCAGGTCAGCCTCTTCGAGGCCGACCGGTTGGTCTACGGGCCGATGTCGCTATCGGACGTGTGATTC
>JAAYVP010000277.1 GCA_012517115.1 Brooklawnia sp.
GAGCCTCAGGCCGGAGATTTCTTGATCCGGTTGGTGAGTTCGGTCACCTGGTTGTAAACGCTGCGGCGCTCCCGCATCAGCTGCCGGATCTTGCGCTCGGCATGCATCACCGTGGTGTGGTCCTTGCCGCCGAACTCCTGACCGATCTTCGGCAACGACAAGTCGGTGAGTTCCCGGCACAAGTACATGGCGATCTGTCTTGCGGTCACCAGAGTCTGGGTACGCGAGGCCCCCTTGAGATCGTCGGTTGCGATACCGAAGTAGTTCGCGGTCTCATCGATGATCGTCAAGGCACTGATTTCGGTGTCCGCCCCCACAGGGATCAAGTCGCGCAAGACCACCTCGGCCAGATTCAGGTCGACCTCTTGACGGTTGAGAGACGCGAAGGCGGTGACTCTGATCAGGGCACCCTCCAGTTCGCGGATGTTGGTCTGGATCCGGGAGGCGATGAACTCCAAGACTTCGGGAGGAACCAGCAGCCGCTCAGCGGCGGCCTTGCGCTTCAGGATCGCTTGCCGGGTTTCCAAGTCGGGCGGTTGCACGTCGGTGAGCAGTCCCCACTCAAAACGGCTGCGCAGCCGGGGCTCGAGCGCCTCAAGTGCCTTCGGGGGCCGATCGGAAGTCATGACGATCTGCTTCTGCGCGTTATGCAGGGTGTTGAAGGTGTGGAAGAACTCCTCCTGGGTTTGGATCTTCGACTCCAGGAATTGGATGTCGTCGATCAGCAGCACGTCCACGTCGCGATAGCTGCGCCGGAAAGCGGCGGTGCGGTTCTCAGAGATCGCATTGATGAAGTCATTGGTCAGTTCCTCGGTACTGACGTATTTGACTTGGGCGTTCTGGAAGTACTCACTCACGTAGTGGCCGATGGCGTGCAAGAGATGCGTCTTGCCAAGCCCAGAGTCGCCGTAGATCATCAGGGGGTTGTAGGCCTTGCCTGGGTTCTCAGCGACTGCCGCCGCGGCAGCGGTCGCGAACCGGTTCGAGCTGCCGATAACGAAGTTGTCGAAGGTGTACTTCGGATTCAACCGCAAACCGTCGGCACGGTTGGCACCGACGTCAGCCAGGGTGTCGGCACCCATCGGGGTCTGCAGACGAGTCTTGGCCGGGATCACTACGGGAGCATCGGGGCGGCGGATCAACTCGGTGGGCTCAAGCTCTTCCACGGCCGCCGGGTCGGGAGCACCCAGGTCAAGCTCCAGGTCTGGTTGCACAGTGATCACCAACTGCATCGACCGATTGAAGGCGTCCGACAACGCCTGTTCAATCTCACTGCGCTGGTGTGCCTCGATTCGGCTGCGCGCGTAGTCGCTGGGCACCGCGATGAGCACGATCGACTCGTGGACGGTCATGGGTTGGGACGACTTCAGCCAAGCCCGGGACGTGGCATCCGCCTTCGACAGCACCTGCTGCCAGGCGTTCGCAAGTGCGTCTGAGGCCATCTCGTCCGCCTGCTCCGGCACCTCACCAACCCACTTTCCTTGCCCTTCCCCGGTGAAGCGCAGCCACGGCGCTTCGAAGAGGACTTATCGACATGCACCTCACTTGTCCACAGCGCGGCCACATCGGGGTGGAGATAGTACTGCTCTGCCGACCTGTGGGGGTCTGTGGATAGACGGGCTACTGGGCTTTGACGCTAGCGATTTCGATAGCGACACGCAAGCGAGTTCAGACCGATCCTCGTCCCGCTCGGCGTGTCGACTGGACGCTACCTGCAGTTTCGGCCCGTGCCGCTTTTGCCGAAGAATGGGCGGGTGGCGTAATATTGGTGAGCCGTTGCCAGAACAGACATCTCTGCAGACCAGCAGGCCGCGCTGGTCGGCGACGACCACGATCTGCTTCGACCGAAGCATGCACAACACGAACGACGGAGACTTCCCTTGAGCAAGCGCACGTTCCAGCCGAGTAACCGCCGGCGCTCCCGTACACACGGTTTCCGCGCGCGCATGAGCACCCGCGCCGGCCGCGCCATCATCTCTGCCCGCCGCCGCAAGGGCCGTTCCGAGCTTTCGGCCTGACAATGCTGTCCGCTCCGTTCCGGATGCGTTCGTCGAAACAGTTCGACGCGACTGTGCGGGACGGTGTCCGTGCCGGACGTCCAACGGTGGTGGTACACGCCAGCCGAAGACTGCCGTTTGAGCCGGACTCGGGGCAGGCGCAAGTCGGTTTCGTGGTGTCCAAGAAGGTGGGTAACGCCGTCGTCCGCAATCGTGTCAAGCGTCGATTGCGGCATTTGGCATCCGCTCACCTGACCGACACTCCGGTCGGGGTGTCGGTGGTAGTTCGGGCCCTGCCAGCAGCCGCAGCGGCCGATTTCGACCAGTTGGCCGAGGATTTGGCGCAGGCATGGCGTTTGAGCGTTGGCCGATTGCAGGTGGCACGTTGAAGTACCTCCTCATCGGTTTCGTGCTGGCTTGGCGACGGATCATCTCGCCGTTGTACGGCGATGTGTGCAAGTACTATCCGAGCTGCTCGGCCTACGGCCTGGACGCCTTACGCGTCCACGGGGCGTTGCGGGGTTCATGGCTGATAGTGCGACGACTCGGTCGCTGCCACCCGTGGGCGCAAGGCGGATTCGACCCGGTGCCAGGTTCCCAGTTCGAGGCCGAGATGGCTCGACACCCCGAGCGCTTCGGGGCCCCCGATTCATCCAGCGGTCGGTCGTTCCCGACCAGACAGCTCAACAGTGAGGTGACGACCTGATGGACCTGGATCCCATGGTCATCTTGAATATCTGGACCGAACTCGGAAAGATCGGCAGCGCCATCATGCAGCCGCTCTACTGGGCGGTCTCGGGCATCATCGTGCTCTGGCACAGCCTGTGGTCCCAGCTCTTCGGCGCAGATTCCGGGCTGACCTGGGCGCTATCGATAATCGGGTTGACGGTGATCATCCGCAGCTTGATGATGCCGCTGTACGCCAAGCAGCTGAACTCTTCGCGTGCCATGCAGGCCCTGCAACCCAAGATCCAGGAGTTGCAGTCCAAGTACGGCGCTGACCGTGAACGCCTCGGCCAAGAGACGATGAAGCTGTACCAGGAGGAAGGGGTCAGCCCGACCGCCAGCTGCGTGCCCCTGCTGATTCAGTTGCCTATCTTCTGGGCGTTGTTCAACGTTCTGAACGGCGCCGCGCGCAATATCCCCCGTGGCAAGTTCTTCGTCGACAACCCGCAACTGGTCGAGTCACTCAGCAACGCCACCCTCTTCGGCGCGAAACTATCGGGCACTTTCCTACCGATCAGCGATGGCTTCGGGGCCACCCAGGTGCTCACGTTGATCTTGGTGATCGCGATGACGTTGCTGTTGTTCTTCCAGCAGTTGCACATGATGCGCCGCAATATGCCGCCGTCGGCGTTCGAGGGACCGATGGGTCAGCAGCAGAAGATGATGCTGTACCTGATGCCCGCGATGTACATCTTCATCGGCCCCAACATCCCGGTTGGCGTACTGATCTACTGGATGATCAGCAATCTGTGGACCCTCGCCCAGCAGTACATCATCATCCGCAACTACCCCACCCCCGGTACTCCCGCTTACATCGAGTGGGAGGAGCGGATGGTCGCCAAGGGCAAGGATCCCAAGGCGATCGAACGCCAGCGCGCGGACAAGGCGCGCAAGCACCCTCGTGGCAGTGGCCCAACCGGAGCTGCCAGCGGCGGGGCCAGCGCTGGCGACAGCAAGGTGACCAGGCAGGGTGTGAACCGAGATACCGTCCGCCACGACAACGCCAAGCCAGTTGTTCAGCGGCAGCAGGTGCAGCGCAGCACCCGGGCAGCTCGCAAGAAGAAGAGCTGAGCCCCGCCCCCGAGTCACCGGACGTGCCTCGCGTCCGAACCAGGAGAAACCATGGATACCGAAAAGACCACTGCCGAGCCCGACTCCAACGCCGCGGACCAGACCCAGACCGCGGTCGACGCGCTCGACAAAGAAGGTGACATTGCCGCCGACTATCTGGAGGAGTTGTTGGAGATTGCCGACCTCGACGGCGACATCGACATCTATACCGAGCAGGACCGCGCGCACATTTCGATCGTGACCGACAGCGATGTGCTGGTCGGCCGAGGTGGTGAGGTGCTGGACGCTCTGCAGGAGTTGGCGCGGCTGGCTGTGATGACCGAGACCGGCAAGCGCAGCCGGTTGATGCTGGACGTGGCCGGTTTCCGCGAGAAGCGCCGCATCGAGCTCCAGGGCTTGGCGACGGAGGCGATAGTCGAGGTGCAGCAGAGCGGTGAGCCGGTGCGGCTGAGCCCGATGAATCCGTTTGAACGCAAGATCGTGCATGATGTCGTGGCCGCTGCGGGCTTGTTCAGCGAGTCAGAAGGAGTCGAACCGAACCGCCGCGTGGTCATCCGCAAGTCCGAGTGAAGGTGCATCCTGCCGCTGCCGCGGTCTTTGGGGATCAGGTCGAGATCATATCGCGTTATGTCGACATACTGATAAGCAGAGGTATCGATTGGGGCCTGTTGGGGCCCCGAGAAGCAGATCGTATCTGGGAGCGGCACATACTCAACAGCGCCGCCCTGGCCTCACTGCCACCGATCGGGGCCCGGGTCGCCGACGTGGGCAGTGGGGCGGGTTTGCCGGGCATCCCGCTAGCCATCGCCCGGCCCGACCTGTCAGTCGTCCTGATGGAGCCGCTGCTGCGCCGTAGCCGCTTCCTGGCGGAGGCGGTCGAAGAGTTGGGTTTGGGTGCGCGGGTTTCGGTTGCCAGGGTGCGAGCCGAGGACGTCGATGACCATTTCGATATTGTGACCGCTCGGGCGGTCGCTCCGCTTGGCAAGTTGGTCGGATGGACTCGCTTGCTGTTTGAGCCATCGGGTGAGCTGTTGGCGATGAAGGGATCATCGGCGCAAGCTGAGATGGCGGACGCGGCCAAGGCACTCCGTAAGGGCGGCCTATCGGCCGAAGTGCTGGAGGTTCGGGTCGCCGTCGACCTAGAGCCAACAACCATTGTTCGCGTCCGTCGGGCAGGTGTTTCACGTGCACAGCACGACGGTCGCTGAACTGTCGTCCTACGGCTGAACTGGCTTGGACTAGCCTCGGTGCATGAGGAGCACCGGACGTGATATGGGATCTGCGCGCTAATGAGCTCACCAAGCTTCGATGAGCAGGGGTTCACAAGAGCGCTTGCTGCCGGTGACTTCCCCGTCGCGCAGCGTCTGCTCGCCGAGGCAGACAGCGGGGCGCTGATCGACTACTTCGATCGCATGCCTGCCGACTACCGTGCAATCAGCTTCCGGCTGCTGCCGAAGGACGAGGCACTTGCCGTCTTCGAGCACCTCGACGCTTCAAACCAAGCCGAATTGGTGACCCGACTGCGGGACGACGAGACTGCGTCGGTGTTCGCTCAGATGGATCCCGATGACCGCGTCGACTTGCTCGACGAGTTGCCCGCCGGGGTAGCATCTCGCCTGCTTCTCGGCCTGTCGCCAGCCGAGCGCGATCTGACGGCGGTGGTGCTCGGCTATCCGAAAGGATCCACCGGTCGTGAGATGAGCCCTGAGGTGGCGGTCGTGCCGCAAGACATGGACGCCGCAACCGCGCTTCGCCGGGTGCTCGGCCGATTGTACGACAGTGAGACGATCTACATGATCGCAGTCAGCGACGGCACCCGGCGTCTGGTCGGAGTAATCAGCCTGCGCGACTTGCTGGCCGCCGATCCCAACACCTCGATGGCCGAGTTGGCGCGGAAGGCCGACCGGGCGCTGGCCACCGAGCCAGCCGAGGTCGCCGCCCGGCGAGTTGCCGATCGCCGCCGCCTCGCGTTGCCAGTAGTGGATTCCGAGGACCGGATCGTGGGGATCCTGACCGTGGACGACGCACTCGACATCTTGCAGCGGGCCAATTCGGAAGACCAGGCCCGTCAAGGCGGTGCCGAACCGTTGCACCGCAACTACCTGTCAACGCCAATCTTGCGCATCGTTAGATCGCGAATCATCTGGCTACTGGTCTTGGCGGTAGGTGCCTCGCTGACCGTGCAGGTGCTGGAAGTCTTCGAGGAGACGCTGTCGCGACTCGTGGTGCTGAGTGTCTTCGTCCCACTATTGATCGGTACCGGCGGTAACACTGGCAATCAGGCGGCCACCACGGTCACCCGCGCTCTTGCCCTCGGTGAGGTGCGTCCCCGCGACGTGTTGAAGGTCGTGGCCCGCGAAGCCAGCACCGGCGTGATTCTAGGCTTTGCGCTTGGCGGGCTCGGGTTCACCGTCGTCGGGTTGCTGTACGGCGCTGCCCTGGGCTCAGTGATCGGGCTGACGTTACTCACCGTGTGCACGCTGGCCGCCACGGTCGGCGGCACTATGCCGCTGCTTGCCAAGGCTTTGCGCGCGGACCCCGCGGTCTTCTCAAATCCGTTCATTTCCACGTTCGTGGACGCCACGGGCTTGATCGTCTACTTCCTCATCGCCAAGGCGATCCTCGGGATCTAGCCGACACCCTGATCGGATGTGGCGGCCTTCTCAGTTGCCGAGCACCGCCTCGATCGCCTTGATCAGGCCAGCCTTGGTTTTGCCACCCTGGATCGATTGGACGACCTCGCCCGCCACAAAGAACTGCAGTGTCGGCAGCGCCATCACGCCCTGCCGCATCGGGACGTCTGGGTTGGTGTTGGTATCGAGCTTCGCGAAGATCATCCGGTCGCCGTAAGTCTTGGACAACTCGTCCACGATCGGCGACAGCTGCCGGCACGGGCCGCACCAATCGGCCCAGTAGTCGACCAGCACCGGCTTGTCAGCCTGAAGCACGTCGGTGGCGAAGCTGGCGTCGGTGACATCGATCACTGCCATGGTGATGGGTCCTCTCGTCGGTTACGTCGTGAATCGTAGTAGCTGCCAGCGACAGTCCGGCTGACCGCACAGCTCAGACGGACACCTTCGCGGGGGACGCCAGGTCGCCCAGCGCAGTGAGGTGGCGCTCGGCGTCCAGCGCCGCCCGGCATCCGGTGCCCGCGGCGGTGACTGCCTGACGGTAGACATGGTCGACAAGGTCTCCACAGGCGAATACCCCGGGCAGGTTCGTGCGCGTCGAGTCGCCGTCGACCAAGACGTAACCCGCGGCGTCCAGATCGACCTGGCCAGCGACCAATTCGGAACGCGGATTGTGTCCGATTGCCTCGAACAGTCCGTCGACCGCCATCGTGCTGATCTCCCCGGTCTTGGTGTCTCGCAGGGTGAGGGCTGTCAGGTTCTGGTCGCCGGACATGTCGATGATCTCGGAGTTCCACTTCGGGGTGATCTTCGGGTTGCTGAGGACCCGGTCTGCCATGATCTTGGACGCGCGCAACTCGTCGCGGCGGTGAATCAGCGTGACCTGGTCGGCGAAGCGGGTCAGGAAGGTGGCTTCTTCGGCTGCCGAGTCGCCACCGCCGACGACAGCGATCTTCTTGTTCTTGAAGAAGAAGCCGTCGCAGGTGGCGCACCAGCTGACGCCCTTGCCGGAGTACTTCTCCTCAGCCGGGATACCGAGTCGGCGGTAGCCGGAACCCATGGCCAGGATCACTGTGCGGGCCCGGTAGACATGCCCGTCGGAATCTTCGACGGACTTGATGTCGCCCTCAAGTGCGACACGCACTGCGTCGTCGCTGATCAATTCGGCACCGAAGCGTTCAGCCTGGGCGCGCATCGCGGCCATCAGGTCCGGTCCCATGATTCCGTCAGGGAAGCCTGGGTAGTTCTCGACTTCGGTGGTGTTCATCAGGGCTCCACCAGCATCGATCGAGCCTTCGAGCACCAGTGGGTGCAGTCCGTCACGGGCGCAGTAGATCGCCGCGGTGTAGCCCGCCGGCCCGCTGCCGATGATGATGACGTCGCGAACCTCAGACTGCTCGCGCCGGTCCGCAGGTACCGCGGCGTCCGTGGTGTCAATCCGGATACCGGTGGTCAGCCCGCTGACCGCAAACGGGTTGGACGTCATCTCGATCGACCTCTCTCGGATCAGGTGGCGACCGGCAGCACGGTCGCGATTACCTCAGCCCCAACACGGTGGCTGACCTGGCTATTCCAGCACCTCGGCTCTCAGCCTTCGCGCGTAGACCGGAGTCTGGACCTATATAGGACCGACGATAGATAGGCAAATAGTGCCCGATCGTCATCGGGAAAGCTCGATGATCGCTTACTCTAGCCATATCTGGCGTCCAGTCTAGAGAGACGAATACTGTTTGATCGACTGTGGTGAGCATGGAAGCCGAGCCCCTCGCACCAACTGCTGGCCGATCCACTCGTGGCAGACCAACCAGACCATCACCCGTCAACCCAGATATGGGCGCTGCAGGCCTGTCCTCTCCGGTCAAGGTCGGCTTGGTCGAGCGAGCGTCCGTCAGAGGAACCGGTCTGTGCATGCAGAAGATTTGTTCTGTGACTGTCCACGACGAATGATTAGCAATCTCACGCAGCAATCTGGACACGGGCAGACTGGGTACCAGCAGGGGCATGAAGCAACGCCATCGTAGGCAATGCAGTGATGTCCACACCCCAGACCACGAGGTGCCAATGGGTAACCGCCTGAATCCAGCACAACGCCAACAACACTTGAACGCGCTCGCCAATGAGGACTTTGACGTCGTGGTGATCGGTGGCGGCGTGACAGGTGCCGGGGTCGCGCTCGACTCCGCGTCCCGAGGACTGAAAACGGCGGTGATCGAGGCCCAGGACTGGGCCGCCGGGGCCTCAGGCAGAACATCTCGCCTGGTGGTCGGCGGACTGCGGTACCTATACCTCTGCGACTTCGGCTTTGTGGCCGAATCGATCCGCGAGCGTGGGTTGCTGGTCAGCAGCATCGCCCCACATCTGGTCAAGCCGCAGCCCTTCCTCTGGCCGATGCGGGAGAGCCGAGCAGAGCGCGCCAAGGCCGCCGCCGCCATCGGGGTCTTCGACCTGCTCACCCGCACGGTTGGGCGCGGCACGCTGCCACCGCATCGTCAACTCAGCCGCGAGGCGGCGCTGAAGCTGGCGCCAGACCTGCGACTCGAAGGGGCCAACGGCGCGATCGAGTTCCATGACGCGCGAGTGGACGACGCCCGGCTGGTCATCACCTTGGTGCGCACCGCGGCAGAGTACGGTGCCTGCGCGGTCAGCCGGGCCGAGGTGGTACGGATGACCAGGGCTGAGGACGCCCCGGTCACCGGGGTGATCGTCCGCGACCTGGAGACCGGCAACGAACTCCAGGTGCGCACTCGGGGTGTCATCATTGCGACCGGCGTGTGGACGCAGCACACCCAGGCGCTGGCGCGGGCCGACTCTGGACTGCGAGTGCTGGCGTCCAAAGGCATTCACCTAGTGGTACCCAAGGACCGCATCAACGCCCAAACCGGCATCTTCCTGCGGACCAGGGAATCAGCTATCGGGATCATCCCGATGCTCGACCACTGGATTATTGGCAGCACCGACAGCGCCTGGCACCAATCGCTGCTTCATCCTGTCCCGACCCGAGCCGAAGTCGACAAGTTGCTCCACCAGATCAATCCGGTGCTCGCCAGGCCACTCGCGCATGGCGAAATCTGTGGTTGCTACGCGGGGCTGCGTCCGTTGCTGCAGCACCGCTTCGACAACGACTCACGCACCACCAGGATCAGCCGGGAGCATGGCGTGGCGCAGGTCGCCCCAGGCATCGTCTGCGTAGCTGGTGGGAAGCTGACCACCTATCGGCTGATGGCTGTCCAGGCAGTGGACTTCTTACTCAGACGAGCGGAGGCGGCCAAGCACCCATCGGTCACCGACCGCACGCCACTGCTGGGCGCCCAAGGCATTCAGGCGATGACGAACCAGTCCGAGCGAATCGGCACCATCTACGGCTGGGACGCGGGGACGATGCAACACCTGCTGGAGCGTTACGGCGGCGAACTGCCCGAACTGCTCGAGATGGTCGACGCCGACCTAACCTTGGCGGCACCCCTGCAAGCCGCGCCAGAGTACTTACGGGTCGAAGTGGCCCGGGCGTGCGTTGCCGAGGGCGTCCTCCACCTGGAGGACATCCTCGCCCAGCGTCTGCGACTGAACCTGGACTACCTGGATCGAGGTGCCGGGGCGGTGGACGAGGTGGTTGCGATCGCCGGGCCGTTGCTCGGCTGGAGCGCACAGCGCTGTACCCAAGAGAAGCAGAACTACTTAGCCCGAGTATCGGCAGAGCGGGCGGCCGAGCAGGCGACCACCGACGAGATGGCGGTGACGAGACGGCGGCAGGCCGCTGACATCGTGACCTCGGGCTTGGCGGGGGTCTGATGAGTCAGCCTCGACTGCTCACCGGTTGATGTACGCCTCCGCGATGCCTGACCGGTACAACCCCGCCCCCACCGAGGGCAACTCGGTTAAGTAAACCATCACCCAGCGCGTCGTCACCGTCTGTTCTGGGGTGAGGACAACCTGCAGGCCCGCCGCCGGGTCGCTGGCAACCACGCGCCACTCGTCAACGGAGTTCATCGGCGGTCGGCTGCTGGTGGGGTCCGACTCGATCGGCACCATCAGCTGCAGCGCGGTGGGTTGGTTGTCGAGGATCAGTGAGACGCTGGCCACCGAAGCCTCCCGGCCGAGGTCGAAGACCATACCGGCGCCCGGCTTCAGGCCGCCAAAGCGCGGATTGCCGATATAGGTGAGGGTGCGCCACACGGTGGACGGGTCGCCGTCGGCGGCATAATGCGCCTGATCGGTGTTCTCGTTCTGAGACCCGCCATCGGCGATCGGATCGAAGTCGAAGGCCGAGACGATTTCGATCGGTTCCGGCGTGGCCGCGCTAGATTCGGCGGTCGGCTCATCCGAACCGAAGCCCGTCCAGTCGCAGCCGCGCACCTGCAGCACCACCAGCGCCACCACTACGAATCCGACCAAGATCAGGATCCAGCGGCGTCCTAGCGTGCCGGTCGGCTTCGCAGGTTGTCGTGGCGGGGCTGGCACCGGACGCGGCCGGGTGGCCGAGGCGGATTCCGCTGGCGGCTTAGCCGCCGCGGCTTCGGGACGCGACCGTCGCGAAGCCGGCGGGATCTGTCGAGCCGCCGTCGGCTCTTCGTCTGCGGTGGGCATCGTCCAGCGTTCAGTGGGTGGCTCGTCGACCGCCGGCTGGTCAGGGACGGTGCTGGCTGCCGGGTTGGTGGCATCTGCGCTGGTGGTGCTCGCCGAGCGGCGATCATTGGTCGGCTCCCAGCCCTGGCTGTTGCGCAGCACCGCGGGGATGGGGCTTGTCGGCATGCCCTGGTGCTCGCGTACCAGACTCTCCAGTGACTCCTCGGCGCCGGGCATCGAGATCACCCCCGCCAGTGAATCCGCGACATCATCGGCGGTGTGCAAGCTCGGGCCCACCAGTCCGCTCGCCGGGCGCAGCACGGCCATGGCCACCGCCGAGGCCTCGGGATCGATCTGCCGGTTGAGTTCATGCGGGGCCGGCCAGCCCTGCTCACCTGTTTCGGCATCGGTGGAGGGGAGGCCGCGGATCGGGGCTGCCGGCAGCCCCCAGTTGGGGCGTTGCGGCAGGCTGGGCGGTACCGGCCAGTGGCCGGTCATGGACGCGTAGAGAAGTTGCCCCAGCGCGTTGACGTCGATTGCTTCCTGATCGGACCAGCTGAGCTGGTCCTCACCGGCCTGGGGCCGAAGTGCCGCATCAATCAGCAAGCCGACGATCTTGATGTTGCCGTTAGCGGTGATGATGACCGAGTCGGGGCTGATCCGCAGATGGAACAGGCCACGGGCGTGCAGCGGCGCCAAGGCGGCGGCGACCTCATGGACGATGAAGCCCGCCTGTTGGGAGGTCAGCGGGCCGGCAGCCAGCAGAGTCTTCAATGAATCGCCGACCGCATACTCACAGACCACCAGCGACCAAGGTTCCTGACCGGAGGCCTCCTGGGCGTCCAGCACCCGTAAGAATCGGGAGTCGATCACCGTGGCCGCCCGTCGGGCGGCCTGGAGCACCCACCCCAGCCTTTCGTCCTCGGGCTCCAGCAGATGCACCAGGACCGGGCGGGACAAGACCTGGTCAACTGCCCGCCAGGTCATCACGCCGTGACTGAACGCCAGCAACGAATCGAGCCGGTACCGGCCCGACAGAACCAGACCGGCGGTCACCGTCGACAGGTCCAGGCGTCCCGCGGATTCGGCGGCGAACCGATCATCGAACTCCACGCGGCCTCCCTACTTGAACGGTCTCGGCTGGGCACGTCCTGCCAAAGCCAGCACCAGTACAGTACCGCCCCAGCTGGCCTGCGGAGAACTGGTCGGCGGAGCCGAGTTCAGGCCTCGCGGTGCTCTCGGCGTACCTGTCTGATCCGCATAGCCGTTGCCGCCAGCAGTACCGCACCTGATCCCACAATGAGCAGCCACGAGACCCGGCCAGCCTCAGTGCCGGTGACAAGAAAGCTGATCGGTTTACCGATCGGGTGCCCACTGGGAGTGACAAGCTGGGCCCGCACCTCGACCCGGCCGTTGCCATAGGTGTGCGGTTGCACTCGGACGGTGGCCGAGTCGCCGGGCCGAACTGTGAACACCTCGGAGTGGTCGACCTTGATGCGCAGCGGGTTCTCGGAGTTGAAGTGCACCCGTACTTGTACGGTTCGGGTGCCGTGATTGACCACCGTCACCGGAAGCTGGTTGTCGTCGGCCGACGTGGTCACCCAGTCGCTGACCCGAAGTTCCAGGACGCCCGAGTCGAGCAATTGCGCGGCTGGGGCCGTCACATCGGCCAGCCAGTCGGCCTGCGCGCGGGCGTCGCGTCCGAAACAGGTCGACCAGCCCGTGGCCACCACACCGCCTATCGGCTCGGTCACCTCATCGTTGGAGGTGAGCAACTCCTCCCAAGCGTCCAACGATGCGAAGGCATGGTCGGTCGCCTGCAACAGTTCCTCGGGTGCCGAAATCTCGCCCACTTCGCTGAGCAGCAGCGGATCGGGCTGCGGATGGGCCTCAAGCAGGTCAGAGACCAGCAACCGGGTGCGCCAAGGCTGGGTGTTCGACTCGAGAGCGGCCTGGGCGGTGGAATCGACGACCGAAACCAGCACCAGGTTCTCTTGCGCGGCGACCAGCTGAGCACTGAGCAGCAGTCCACGAAGTTGGACGGCGCTGTCGCCGTCTCGCGCAGTGACGCCCGCCACCCGCAGCAGCCGAACATCGCCCTCGGCTTGCACCATCGCGTCGCCGTCGAGGTTGCTGGCCAGCACCAGCCACGGATCCAGGTCGGCCAGCATGGCCACCGAGGCAGCGGTCACCTCGCCGCCAGCTGGCACCACGACTAGGGGCAACTCGGCCAGCGGACGCTCGCCGACCGACGAATGCTGGGTACGCAGCAGGATGTCATCTCGGCCAGCGCCAGCCACAGCCGCCACATCGACCGAACCCGTGACGGCGCGGGCGAGGCGTCCGGTTTGGGCCAACTGGTCCACCCGGGCAAGCCAGGCGCGGGCGGCCGCAGCCACGGCCGGGCTGCCGTCGACGAGGGTGCCGCTGGCGTGCTGGATGCGGTAGCCGCCAGCCAGCGCCTGCACTTCGTCATAGAGGACGGGGTCGATGACGCTCAGCACCCCTTCCTGCGAGCCCAGCGTCAGTAGCGCGTCAAGTCGTCCACTCAGTTCGACGGCCAGGGAATCGTCGGCAAAAACCGCCGGCTCACCCTCCGCGGCGACCAGCGGCAGCAGGCTCGGCCGGTTGTTAAGCACCACGATGGTGGCCGTGTTGACGGTGGCCGTGCCGGGATAGGCGATCGGTGCAGTGGCGCGTCCGAGCAACCGATAGCCATCGCCGGACGACCAGCCGAAGACCTCCACCCCGACTAGGTATGCGGCGGCAGGTTGGCTGAGCCAGGTTTGCTCGCTGACCTGCGGGCCGAATTCGGCGGTCACTGAGAACTCGGCCGAGGCACCCGGCTCAAGGGGTTCACCGTCTCGGATCAATTGGTGCGCGGACGCTGATTGGAGCACCGCGCCGCCCGGCTCTGGGTCTTCGATTGCGGCGGTCAGTCGCGCCAGTGTCACGATGGGCGTGGCATTGCGCCACAGATAGACCGTGACACCCTCCAGGGCCTCGGATGACTGGTTGGTTACTGTGCCGCTGATCGCCAGTTCGCCACTGGCGCTCAACACCGTGGGGCTGATGGTGGTGAGCATGACCCCCACCTCGCCGGAGGTGACCTGACCGCGGGCAGGCAGCGTCGGGACAAGCCCAGCGAGCATCATCAGACCCATCAGCAGGCCGATGAAGCACGCGCTGCGTCGATGCGTGGTCACCGGGCCATCCTAGGTGTACAGCGCGGCTGCCCGTCAGACGGTCGGCACCGACTGTCGTGCGCCGCCGTCACCCAGCATCCGCAGGTCGACGATGGCAAAGCACAGGGCGACCAGCAGGATCAGCGCGATCACTCCAAACGCCGCGCTGAAGCCCAGCACCCAGTCGGTGCCAGCGAGCGAGAAGAGCACCGCGGTGATCATGGCGTTGCCGACGGCGGTGCCGATGCGCTCCGCGACCTGCTTGACCGCCCCGGCGGTGCCGCCGACGGCTGGCGGGATGTGTTGCAAGCTGAGGGTCTGGTTCGAGGAGTTGATGACCCCGATGGCGTAGCCGGACAGGATCAGCGGCACGGCCAGCCAGGCGTAGTGGATCTGTGCGTCGTCCGCGTCGGTGAATTGCGCCAAGACGATGGCGCCGATGATACCGACCAGGTAGACCACGAACGCGATGACGATGTTGCGCCGACCCTTCTCCAGCACGTGCTCACCTGCCCAGATGGACGAGATCGCTGACGCGAGCGCGTTCGGCAGCCCGATCAGGCCGACGATCAGGGCCGGTGCGCCGAGCCCGCTTTGCAGGAACAATGCCAGGACGGCGAAGATCGAGGTGCCGCCGAGGAACTGGGTGCCTGAGACCAAGATGCCGTTGGTGAAGGAACGATAGCCGAACAGGTGGAGGTCGACCATCGGCTCGCGTCCGGAGTTCTTGTAACCGCGCTCCCAGTAAACCCAGCCCACTAGCAGTGCGACGCCCACGATGAGTAAGAGGAAGCTTGCCGGACGCTTCATCATGAACGGCAGCATGACGCACAGCACCACCAGCGACAGCCCGGTCATCCCTACTGGGTCGAGGTCGACGTGAGTGCGGACGTCCTCGCCACGCCGACGAGCCGCCCGGCGGCCGCGTTCGGCCTCGAACGGCAGCCAGCGAGCCGCCAGCGCGATCGTGATCAGGCCGATCGGCACGTTCCACAGGAAGGATGCCCGCCAGCCTCGGTCGGGCCCGAGCCAGTCGATCAGTAGACCGGTCAACGAAGGCGCGATCGCGACGGACGCCGAAATCACCACCCCGAACAGGGCGAACGCCCGAGCGCGCTGACGGCCGGAGAAGTACTCCAGGATCATGCCGTTGACCTGCGGGGACGACACCCCCGCGCCGATGCCCTGGAGCAGCCGCATGGCGTTCAGCAGCACCGGGGTGTGGGCCAGTGAGCAACCAAGCGAACCCAACGTGAAAAGCCCCACCCCGACCACGAAATATGTGCTGCGTCCAAGAACATCACCAAGGCGGCCGGAGGCCACCAGTACCATGCCGAACGCGAGGGCGTAGCCCGACAGCAGCCATTGCAGATCTGACTCGCTGGCACCAATGCCGACTTCGATGCTGGGCAGCGCGACATTGATGGAACTAATCGCCATCAGCGCCATGGCCAGGATAGCCAGCAGCGGGATCAGCATCAGTTGCCGGTTGAAGGACCGGTCGATGCCGGGAACGCGGATGGCGTCGTCCGGGTCCTTGCCCGGGTCACTCATGGTCCGCCCCGTCCGCCGATTCCGGCCTGGTCTGCGCGGCCCACCAGTCCAACAGTTCGGCCCGCGCCCGGTCGGCCCCCAGCGGCCCCTCGGCCATCCGGCGTTCCAGCAGGAACCGGTAGGCGCGGCCGACGTCGCGTCCGGGTTTGATCTGCAACAGCGCCATGATCTGTTCGCCGTCAAGGTCGGGACGCATCGCATCCAGTTCCTCAGCGGCAGCCAGTTCGTCGATCCGGTATTCAAGCTCATCGTAGGCTCTGCGTAGCCGGTCGGCCTTGCGGACATTGCGGGTCGTGCAGTCGCTGCGGGTGAGGATGTGTAACCGTTCCAGCTGGTCGCCGGCGTCGCGGACGTAGCGTCGCACCGCGGCGTCCGTCCAGCCACTGGAGGCGCCACCCGACGAGCCCTCCGCGTAGCCGTGGAAGCGCAGATGCAGGGCGATGAGGTCAGCAACCGGTTTGATGACGTCCTTGGGGTAGCGCAGCGCGGTCAGCCGCTTTCGTGCCATCTTCGCGCCCACCACGTCGTGGTGGTGGAAGGTGACCTTGCCCGCGTCTATGGCCCGGGTGGCGGGCTTGCCGATGTCGTGCAGCAGCGCCGCCAGCCGCAGAATCAGGTCGGGCTGGTGGTCCGGGTTGGGCCGTCCGTCGACCAGGTCACGGGCCCGCTCGAGTTCGATGGCCTGCTCTACCACGGTCAGGGTGTGCTCGTAGACATCTTTGTGCCGCATGTGCTCATCGCGTTCCAACTGCATGGCGGGCAACTCCGGCAGCACGATCGCGGCGATGCCCGATCCGACCAGCAGATCGAGGCCGGGACGCGGCGCGTCGGTCAGCAGCAGCTTGCTGAGTTCATCGCGCACCCGCTCGGCGCTGATGATCGAGATGCGCCCGGCCATCTGCTTCATGGCGGCGACCGTGGTCGGGTCAACCGCGAAGTTCAGTTGGGACGCAAACCGGGCCGCCCGCATCATCCGTAGCGGATCGTCGCTGAAGCTGATTTCGGGCGCCGAGGGGGGACGCAGCAGGCGGTCGGCGAGGTCCGCCAGGCCGTGGTGCGGATCAACGAACCGCCAACGGTCGGGGCTGCCGCCGCTGACGTCCAGCGCCATCGCGTTCACGCTGAAGTCGCGCCGGAGCAGGTCGTCATGGACGGTTTCGCCGAAGACGACCTCGGGTTTGCGCGAGTCGTCGCGATAGGTGTCGGCCCGGAAGGTGGTGACTTCGATCAGCCAGTCGCGACCGTCCCGCGTGGCCTGCGCGCTGATCGTCCCGTAGTCACTACCGATGTCCCAGACGGTCGGGGTGAAGCGGCGCAGCAGGCGCTGCGACTCGTCCGGACGCGCAGAGGTGGTGAAGTCGAGATCATTGCCCAGTTGCCCGAGCAGCGCGTCCCGGACAGAACCGCCGACGAGGTAAAGCTGGTGGCCCGCGTCGGAGAAGAGCGCGCCCAGTTCACCGATGATCGGGATCGCCGGTTGCAGGGTCGTCAGCGCGGTCATCTGGGCGCGGCTCACGGAGGACACGGCGCACCATCTTACCTGGCTGCTGCCGAGCTGAGGCGGCCAGTGTGGCGCCAGCGGATGCTGTCACGACGCACACCAGCGCCACCCAGTCGCTCAGGCCGAGCACCTCGCCGAGCAGCAGCCAGCCGCTCAGCGCTGCCACCGCCGGGGCCAGCGACTGCAGGATGCTGAACAGCGCCGGGGCGATCCGGCCGAACGCGATCATGTCGAGGGTGTACGGCAGCACTGAACTGAGCAGCCCGACCGCCAGCCCCATGCCGAGCACGCCGAACGTCCAAAGCTGGTCGCCACCGGACGTGATGGCGGGCACGCTCAGTATCACCGCACCGAACAGGCAAGCCAGCGTGACCAGATCAGCGCCAAACCAATGGCGACGCGCCCGCACCCCCATAGTGATATAGCCGGCCCAGCAGGTCGCGGCGATCAAGATGAACAAGACGCCCTGCGGGTCGAGGCCGACCGGGCGGAAACCCAACAGCACCACCCCGAGGCCCGCCAACCCAGCCCAAAGCAGGTCGAGGCGTCCCCGGGAGCCGATGATGGCCACCGCGAGTGGGCCGAGGTATTCGATGGTGACGGCAATACCCAACGGAATGGTCTGGATGGCCAGGTAGAACGACCAGTTCATGCCCACCAGGGCCAGGCAGTAGGGCAGGGCCGCCACTATTCCGGCCCTAGTCGGGCGTGGGTATGGTCGGCTGGGTCGGTGAGGCAACGTCCGCAAAGCGGTGCTAACCACGCGCATCCCGAGCAGCACTGCGGCAGCGAAGCTGAACCGCAGCCAGGCGGCAGTGGTGGCAGGCACCTGGGTGAACAGCCCTTTGCCGAGGGCGGCGCCGATCTCGACCCCGACAACCGAACCCACCGCAGCCAGGACAGCCAGCTCGTGTGAGATCGGTCGTCTGGTGAATGGGGGCGGGACGGGTTGTTCAGACATCACGGCGAGGTTACCCGAAACGAGCTCGCCGGGCCGCCCGGCGCAGTACCCGCAGCACCGGCGGCCCAAGCACCGTGATCAGCACCACGTTGGTGATCGCCCGACCAGCGTTCCAGCCCATGCCGGTGACCAGCTCCATTACCAGGAAGCGCCGCAGGTTCTCCAGCGGCCCGACCACGGGGTCGAAGCCTTGCCCGCCGGTACCGACGGCGAACGGCCAGAAGGAAAAGTCCATCAAGATGCCGAAGACGAACCCGGCGACGGCGCCATAACAGGCGAGCAGCACGATCTCCGCGCGGCCACCGAGTCGGGGCAGCAGCCCGGCAACCAAGCCGGTGAACCCGGTCGCCAGCATTTGGTGGGGCAGCCACGGCCCGACGGCGCCCACCACTAGTGCGGACGCGAACAGCGTGGTATTGCCGAGCACGAAGCCGAAACCCGGCCCGAAGACCCGGCCGGCGATGATCACCAAGAAGAAGACGGTCTCGAAGCCGGCAGTGCCCGCCCCGAGCGGCCGGATCACCGCCCCCATCGCGGTCAGGACACCCAACAGCGCGAGCCCTTTGACATCGAGCTCGTGCTGAGTCATCTGGACCACGACAACGCCCAGCACCATCGGCAGCAGCGCCGCAAGCACGATCGGCGACAAGGTGCTGGCGGTCAGGGTCGCCCCCGGACGCAGGAATAACGGCCAGGCGAATGCAAGTATCCCCATCACCGCCGCGATGGCCAGCATCATCTTTGACCAGCGACTGATCGGCATTGCCGAGGTGAAGCCCGCCAGGGCGGTCTGTGGACGATTGCGGGTGAGGGCAGTGGCGGTCATGCCAGCTCTCCACGGCCAGCGACCGGCAGCCGAACCACTTCGGCAGGTGAGAGCAGCGGACGCGGGTGGAAGACTTTCGCCATTTGCGGGCTGAAGGCTGGCGACGAAGTGAGCACGGTCCGGGTTGCGCCGTCCGCGACGATCTCGGCGTCGGCCATGATGATCGTCCTCTCGGTAGCGGCGGCCGCGAACTCGACATCGTGGGTGCTGATGACCACGCAGGTACCCTCGTCCGCCAGTCGCCGCACGATGGCCCCGAGTTGGGCCTTCATGGCGTAGTCGAGGCCGCGGGTGGGCTCGTCCAGCAACAGCACCCGGGGTTCGGTGGCGAGCTGGATCGCCAGCACCAAAGCCAGCCGCTGACCCTCGGACAGGTCACGCGGGTGCCGGTCAGGTGGCACCGCCACCCCAAGCCGCACCAGTGTGGCCGCGGTGGTGCCGGCTGGCACGCCGGACTCCTCGTCCGCCTGGGCGCATTCGGCAGCCACCGTGGGCAGATAGAGCAGGTCGCCAGCCGACTGCGGAACCAAGGTGACCAGCCTGCCCACCTGGTTGGCAGGCAGGCTGCGAGGGTCGCTGCCGGCCACCAGCAGATCGCCGCTGCTGGGCACCGCGCCCTGCATCGCCCACATCAGCGACGACTTGCCGGCGCCGTTGCGTCCCATCAACCCCACCACCGTGCCCGGATGCAGCACCAGGTCGACCCGGTCGACTGCCACCACATCGCCGTAGCGCACCCCGAGCCCGGTCATGGTGGCCACCGGCTCGGATGCGGGGCGTTCGCGGCGTTGGGGAGCGTCGGCGACGGTGATGTGTTCGCGCTGCACCCGGCGGCGGGCGTCCCGGACGCTGCCTGGCACCTGCCGCCAACCGAGCCTGTCGGCCAGCGCCGCCAGCGGGGGCACCACATCGCAGCGGGCCAGCACCTCGGCGGTCGGCCCGAGGACGACGCTGCCGTCGCCCGGCAGCCAGGCGACCTGGTCGGCGACCTGCATGACGCGCTCCAGCCGGTGCTCAGCCAACACCACCGTCAGCCCGACCTCGTGCACCAAGGTGGTCACCGCGCCCAGGACATCCTGGGCGGCGGTCGGGTCGAGCGCAGAAGTGGGTTCATCCAGGACGACCACGCGCGGCTGCGCGGCGAGCACGGCCGCGATGGCAACTCGTTGCTGCTGGCCACCGGACAGATCGGCGAGCGGACGGCGGCGCAGCCCGGCGATGCCCATCAGGTCCAGCGTCTCTTCGACACGCTTGCGCATCGCCGTCGGTGACAGGCCGAGTTGCTCCATACCGTAGGCGAGCTCATCTTCCACCCGGTCGGTGACGAAGCTCTGCATCGGGTTCTGGGCCACGAAGCCGACCACGTCGGCTAGGTCGCGCGGACGGTTGGTCCGGGTGGAGCGGCCGGCCACCCTCACCTCGCCGCTCAACAGGCCGCCCGTGAAGTGCGGCACCAGGCCGTTGATAGCGCCGAGCAGTGTCGACTTGCCGGTGCCAGTACGGCCGACGACCAGCGTCAGGTCACCCTCGTCGATGTGCAGGTTCACCTCGCGTAGCACCGGGGACGCGGCAGCAGCTTCGGCGCTGTCGTAGCTGAAACTGACATCGTCGAAGTCGATCATGCGGCGTCCTTCGGGGGCTCCGGGGCCAGCAGACCCGGCAGCGCCGCCACCGCAGCCGTCGCCAGCATGGGCCAGCTCAGTTCCGGCCAGGTCAGCGGGAAGGCGCCGAAGGCCATCGCGGGGTCGGTGCTGGCAAGCCAGATCGCCAACGCAGCCGTCGCCAGTCCGCAGCCGACAACCAGGTACTCCGGGGCCCCCCAGGGGTCCGGGCGGTACCGGCTGGTGGCCAGATCGTCGCCGGCTCGGTGCAGACCGAAGGCGCCCGCGGCCAGTCCGATCAACAGCAGCGGGACGGCCCAACTGCCCGCCCCAGGCAGCCCGAGCAGCGCGAACGTGCCGAAGGTGACGCCGAGCATGGCGACTACCAGGGTCAACCCAAGCCGCCAGTCGAGGCCACGGCCGGTCCGGGTGCGACCGAAACCGCGAGACTCCATGCCCGCAGCCAACGCCAGTGAGCGATCGATAGCGTCCTCAAGGACTGGGACTATGACCGAGATCAGCCCCTTGACGCCAGGCCGGACCCCACCCCGCAAGCGTCGAGCGCGACGCACCCGCAAGACTGACTCGACCAGTTGGGGAGCAACCGAGATGGCGATCACCAGGGCGGTGGCGATCTGGTGGAACGCCGCAGGCACGTTGCGCAGTGCTCGTTTTGGGTTAGCAAGCGCGTTTGCTGCGCCGATGCAGATCAGCAGTCCGGCCAGCCGGCCGGCGTCCACCGCGGTGTAGACCAATCCCTCGACGGTGACCGGGCCCCCGAGCCGGATCCCGGCCGCCCAACTCGGCAGGGCGATCTCGGGCAGCGAGAACAGCACGGTACCTTCGCGCAACCCGCCGATCAGGATCTGGAAGACCAGCCGGACGGCGATCACCAGCCCAGCCAGCGCATAGTAGAGCGTCAACGAGCGTGCCCACGGGGCCTTGGTGCGTCGTTGCAGCACCACGAACGTGACGGCGGCGATCAGCAGCACCAGCAGTAGCGGGTTGCTGGCCAAGGTGACCGCCACCCCAGCGCCCAAGGCCCAGCCCCACCACGCCCAGGGGTGGACGGTCCGGCCGGCCAACCGGGCACCCTGCAGCGCGGCATCGGCCAAGATGACGACTTCGGGACGCGCCAGCACGCGGCTCATTGGTCAGTCACCTCGTGACTTGCGACGCCAAAGGGCGTAGCCGGCCCCGCCGGCGGCGATCACCGCCACAGTGATGACGGTCGGCGCCCAGCCCGGCAGACCGCCACCGTCGTCGACAGCCGGTGGCGCCGCTTCGGTGGGTGTTGCGGTGCTTGGCTGGGTATCGCCCGGGCTGACGGGTGGTGGCGCACTGACCGAGAAATGCCAGGCCTCGATACTGCCCGGGACGCCGCGGTAAGACGCGCCGATGTTCGCGTAGACCCATTGGCCGTCTCGCCACCACCAGTAGTTCCAGTACGGTTCGTCGCCCGCGGGCGTGGCAACACAACGGTCGGGTCGGCCATCGATCTGGCAGATGAAACCCTGCCCGGCGGTCTGCACCGTGGTGAGTTCCAGCAGCCGGGCCAGGCCGGTCTGGGCGTGGCTGCAGCCCGCCAACAGCTCGGTGCCCTGCTCAAAGACGTAGACGTAGATACCGCCGTCAGCCAGGCATTCGGACGCGGGGTCCTGCGCTCGCGCGACCACCTGGGTGGGCCCGGCCAGCAGACCGAGCGTGACCGCAAATAGCAGCGCGATCTGCATGCGCAAGACCCGGCCCCGCGTCCGAGTCGGGTTCATGCCTGGGGGCCCCTACGGCGGACGCGTAGGTAGTACACGACGACGCCGATGGCGAGCAAACCCACCGCGACCACGACGATCAGGCCGGTATTGCTGCCCTGGGCTGCGCCGGATTCGGTGGCGGGCGGCTGGCTGGTGCTCGCCGTCGTCTTGCTGACGTTGGTTAAGTCGAAGCCGGACAGTCCGAGGGTGGCCTGCGCGGTGGCGTAGGCATCGGAGTAGCCGGCACCAATGGCGGCCGGGAACCCGCCGTCCGGCTCCTGCTGGCCCACCAGCCAGTCGACCTGCGCGGTGACGTCGACACCCGCCTGCTGCAAAGCCTGGATCGCCAGGCCTGCGGTGTTGGCAGGTGAGTAGCTGCCCCAGTAGGCGCCAGGAGTCGGGCACATCTCGGAGACTTGGGTGCACTGGTTGGCGACCAGCCAGTCGACGGCCTTCTGGTTCGCCTGGGCCGCCTGTTGATCGTCTTTCAACACGCCGAGCGCCAGCGCAGCTAGCGCGGTGGAGTCGATATCGACGCCGAACTCCGGGAAGCCGAAAGCGCCTTGGGCGTCCTGGGTGGCCAGCAACGCGTCCAGCACACTCTGCGGCACCTCGGTGTCGGTGCGCTCCAAAGCGATGATCAGCATCGCCAACCCGTAAGGATTGGCGAAGGTGGACTCGTCTAGCGGTGCCTGCAGTTGCTCGACCAGGTCGACACCACCGAAGTCATTGACGTCGGCGCCGATCGCGTCGGCGAGAATGGCCACTCGGGCGGCCGACGCCGGGTTGGTGACGAAGCTAGACGTCTGCGAGGTGACCCAAGCGGCGGCAGAGGTGACGGTTTCATCCTGGGTTCCCGTCGAGATCAGCGCGAGGGCGCCGTCGATGGTGTAGGCGGGGTCGGGGGTGCGGCCGTCGAAGCCGAGCAGGTACTGTCCATCGGTGAATTGGCTGCTCAGCCAGCTGGCGGCGGAGGCGGCCGCTTCGTTGGGTGCGGCGTAGCTGGCTGCCGGCGAGACATTCGCCACCAATGGCGCCATCACCAGCCCCGCCGCAATCGCAGCAGCTGCCGCTTTGGTTCGCAGGGTCATCCCGGATCCTTCCTTGGAGGTCCGGGAGAGGTACGGCTCTTGGGCACGACCGACTCGCAGACCTCGACGAGTACTTGCTGGTCAGATCGGTTCGAGTAGTCCGGCTGGGACGCTTGCGTCCATCACGGCTGCGGGTCAGCCTTGGCTTCGCACCAAGTTCCCCCGGCCCGATCTGCGAAGATCCTACCTCAGGGGCTGATGGCTGGCCATGGCGTGCATCGTCGGCAGGCTGGTCGTATCGTCAGGACGCAGGCCCCGCTGGCAGTGTCAAGGGGGCTTTGATGCCGGCGTCCTGGAAGGCCGTCATCACCCGCGCCCGGATCTCGCGTTCCACCGCCCACTGCTGGTCACCAGGGCACTTCACCACGATCAGGTAGTTCGCTTGACCGGCCGCCAACTCGCTCATCCCGAGCACCTTCGGCGGCTCCAGTATCTGCTCGGCCCACTCTGGTTCCTCAGCCAGTCCGCGGCAGACTTCGGTGAGCAGGCTGATCACCTGGCGTGGGTCTTCCGAATACGCAACGGGGATGCTGATGTTGGCGTTCGACCAACCCTGGGTGCGGTTTCCCAGCGTGACGATCTCGCCGTTGCGCACGTACCAGATCTCACCGTTGCTGTCCTGGATGCGGGTGGCCCGCAGGCCGAGGGACTGGACGGTGCCGTTCAGCGTGCCGATGTCGACATGGTCGCCGACACCGAACTGGTCCTCCATCATCAAGAACAGCCCGGAGATGACGTCCTTGACCAGGCTCTGGGCACCGAATCCGATCGCGATGCCACCGATGCCTGCGGACGCCAGGGCTGGCGCGATATTCACGCCGAGCGCCTGCAGCACCATGAAGACCACGATCAAGGCCAGCGATGCGTCCACCAACGAGCCGAGCATGGTGCCGACGGTGCGGGTGCGGTGGGCCTGGCGTTCCACGCTCAGCCCGCCGGCTTGGGCGATCATGGCGGCCGCTCGGGACGACAAGCCCCCGCCCGGTTCTTCGACACGCTTGGCGGTTCGCTCGATCCAACGTTTGATTAGGCGTTTCAGCAGGCCGCGCGCCAGCAGAGCGAGCACGCAGATGAGGAGGATCTCAATCGCGGTGTCAGGCCAGACGAGGTTCATCTTGTCTCCGATAGTTGCCGATCAGGTGAGCAGGGCGCGCACTACGTCTTGTAGCGGCGGGCCGGTGTGCTCGTAGTCCATGACGCAGATCGCGTAGCGGCCCGCGAAGCCGATCGTCCAGCCGTGCGACTTCGGCGGAACATCATCGGTGTACTCGGCGGTGCCCGACTTGCCGCCCTCCAGCACGCCTTGCAGGCCGGCCAGCGTGCCCCCGGCTATCACGGCGCCCATCATGTCGCGCAGGCTGGCGGCTTCGGACTCGGTAAGTGCGGCGGCGGTCGGAGTAGGTGCCTGGCCTGCCAGCAGGTAGGGGACGACAGTGTGGCCCGAGCCGACGGACGCCGCCTCGGCGGCTAGTGCCATCGGAGACATCAACACATTGCCCTGCCCGATCGCGGCGGCAGCTCGAACCACCGGGTCATCGCTGGGCTCGACCGAGCCGTAGAAGGCATCGAAGCCGGTTTCGAAGTCGACACCGATACCCAAGCTGGCCGCGGCGTCGTGTAACTCGGTCGGGCTGAGACCGGCGGCGGCGTTCATGAACGCGGTGTTGCACGACTGCTGCAGGGCGGTGCGCAGCGAGATCTGTCCGGTGAAGGCGTCGGGATATCCCGGGTAGTTGGTGAAGACTCGGCCGTTGACCTCGGCGGTCGGGCTGCAGTCGACCATCGAGTCGGGGGTGTAGCCGCGTCTGAGCAACGCGAGCGAGGTGGCCACCTTCATGGTTGAGCCCGGCGGGTAGCGCCCGGTGGTGACGAACGACTGGGCCCCCGCGGGCGGAGAACTTGCGGCAGCCAGGATCGCGCCAGTTTGCCGGTCGAGCACGGCCACCATGACCAAGGTCGAGTAGCCGGCCAGCACCTCTTCGGCACGGTGCTGCAGAGCCAGTTCCATGGTCAACCGCAGCGGTTCGCCAGCAACCGGATCGACGGTGAACAGCACCCGATTCGGTGGCTTCGGAGTGGCTGGCGTGCCGGACTCGGTGCTCGGCGATGCCGGGCTCGAGGACTCGGGCGCCAGTTTGGCCAGCTGGGTGTCGCTACGGCGGATGGCGGTGATCGAGTGGCCGGGCAGGCCGCGGAGTTGTTCGTCGTGGATCTTCTGCAGCCCGCTCAGGCCCACGATGTCGCCCAGTTGGATCGCGCCGTCGCTGGCCTCGATGACCTCAGCGGTGGCCTCGCCAGCGACGCCCAGGATGCCGCGGGCGAAGGTCGCCGTGGGGGCCAGCGGCAGGGTGTCGACGAAGGCCGCAGCCCCCGGGATCTGCTCGATTGCCGGTGGCACGGTACCCTCGCGCAGCGTGATGGCCAGCACGAACGCCTGTGGCCCTGAGTCCGCCACCAACTGCGCGTAGGAGTCGGCCTCGATACCGACCAACCCCGCCAGAGCCCGGGCAGACGCGTCGGTCTGTTCGGCGGTGACACGGGTCTTGTCGATGCCTACCCGGTAGACGGCCCGGTCTTCGACGATGGCCGCACCGGCGGCGTCCAGAATCGAGCCTCGCTTTGCTGGGGTGCGCTCGTAGAAGAGCCGCGAGGTGGCGTCCAGATCTGGGTGGACGATGGTCGGGGTCCACTGCAGGCGCCAGTCGTCGTCGATTTGGCGCAGCACGGCGGTGCTGGTGAACTCGAAACTGCTCTGCGGGAAGGCGTAACGCTGGACAAGTTGGACGTCGGCGGTTTGCCGACCGTCGTAGACGATATCGCCGACCGCCACCTCGGGCAGCAAGCCGGACATGGTACTCATCGCTTGCTGATAGTCTGTCTCGGCTTGCTCAGCGTTGCCGGTCAACGGCAACCCGCCGACCGTGCCGGTGGACAGCGCGTTGGCGAGTTTCGCCGCGAGTTCGCGAACGTCCGGGGGCGGCGTGGGTGCAAAAGGTGACCCGGGGTTGTTGGTGCAGCCGGTCAGGGCCAGCAAGAACGCCAGCAGAGCCGCCAACTGACGGATCGTCGTTGCCCTCCCATTCACGATGGGCAGCCTAACCGTTGGCTACGACAAAAACTCGCGTCGCCCATCCGTGCCGGATCTCCGGTGCGAAGCCGCCGCAGCCCCTAGCTTGGAGGAATCGACTTCGAGGAGGCCTCATGTCCACGTTGACTACAACCGGGAGCAACCCCACCGTACTCTCGTACTCTGACACCGAAGGCGCCGGGCGTCCCGTGGTCTTGATTCATGGCTGGCCGGCATCGGAGCTGTCGTGGCGGGCGATCTCCGACGCCCTGCAAGGGGCGGGCTTTAGGGTGATCGCCTACGACCGTCGTGGCTTCGGTCATTCCGGGCAACCCGCGGAGGGCTATGACTACGACACTTTCGCTGCCGACCTGAACGATCTGCTGACTGCCCTCGATCTGGTGGACGCGGTACTGGTCGGTTTCTCGATGGGCGGTGGAGAAGTGGCCCGTTACGTTGCCAACTACGGCACCTCGCGGATCACCGGCGCGGTCTTCGTCAGCGCCATCACGCCCTGCCTAGACGCGTCCCTACCTAACAATCCGGACGTTGGCTTCTCCCCTGAGGCAGCGGCCGGTATGCAGGCTGGCCTCCGCGACGATCCCGAAGGCTTCCTTGCGGGCTTCCTGACGAATTTCTACTCGGTGCCTGGCGAGGGCGAACCGCGGTTGATGGTGCCCCGCGAGCAAGTCTCGGCCGCCATTGAGGTGGCCAAGCAGGCCAGCCTCGATGCGCTCGCCACCTGTATCGAGCTGTGGCTGACCGATTTCCGCGCCGATCTCGCGGCGATGAGCGTGCCGACGCTGGTCATCCACGGCGACAGCGACCAGATCGTCCCGTTCGCAGTCAGCGGCCAGCGGATGCCGCACTTCGTGCCGCATGCTGAGGTGCATGTGATCAGCGAAGGCCCACATGGGGTGCTGGCTTCCCATCCCGATGAGGTGGCTGCCGCTCTGCTAGCGTTCCTGGCCTAGGCAGCGGCGCGTCCTATTCGGCTGATGACTTCGCCCAGCGATTCACCCCGGCCTCCACGGCGAAGGCCTCAATTCGAGCGAGTTCGGCGTCGCTGAACTCCAGGTTCGACAGTGCACCCAAGTTGGTGCGCAACTGCTCGACGCTGGAGGCCCCGACCAGCGTCGAGGTGACCCGCTCGTCGCGCAAGACCCACGCCAAGGCCATCTGGGCCAGACTCTGACCACGCTGGGCGGCGATCTCGTTGAGCGCGCGGACGCGTCCCAGCACCTCGTCGGTGAGGCGATCACGGTTGAACGATCCGCCGCGGGCGCCACGCGAACCCTCGGGGATGCCATCCAGGTAGCGGTCGGTGAGCAGACCCTGCGCGAGTGGGCTGAATGCGATGATGCCCATGCCCTCTTGCTCGCACCGTTCCAGCACCGTGCCCTGTCCGTTGGTGTCCTGCTCAATCCAACGGTTGAACATGGAGTAACTCGGCTGGTGGATGAGCAGGGGGGTACCCAACTCACGCGCGATCCCCGCGGCCTCCGCGGTGCGCACCGCGGAGTAGCTGCTGATCCCGACGTATAACGCCTTGCCTGAACGCACTGCCTGGTCGAGCGCCGCTACCGTCTCCTCCAACGGGGTGTCGGGGTCGAAGCGATGAGAATAGAAGATGTCCACGTAGTTGACGCCTAGCCGACGCAGCGACTGATCGAGTGAACTGAGCAGGTACTTCCGAGAGCCACCACCCTGGCCGTACGGGCCTGGCCACATCTCGTACCCGGCCTTCGTCGAGATGATGAGCTCATCGCGGTATGGCGCCAGATCGGTGCGCAGCAGGGTGCCGAAGTTGATTTCGGCCTGACCGGGTGGCGGCCCGTAGTTGTTGGCCAAATCGAAGTGGGTGATGCCGGCGTCGAAGGCGGCCCGGACGATTGCTCGCTGGGTGCCGAACTTGTGCAGGTCGCCGAAGTTCTGCCACAACCCCAGCGAGATCACCGGGAGCACCAGTCCGGAGCGTCCAGTTCGGCGGTAGGTCATGGTGCCGTCGTAACGGGTGTATGAGGCCTGGAAGGAAATTCCGTCGGTCAGCATGCTCCCATTGTGAGCCCCTTCAGACCACGGCGCTCAGCGCCTGCCATTCCTCCCACGAATAGGTCCAGCAGCCGAAGGTCTGGTAGGCCTGCACCGGGAAAGTGCTGCCGGTGAACTCGGCCGGGTCACCCACCAGGGTGAAGTCGTAGAGCCATTGGGCGTTCGCGTCGCTGAGTCCGGTGCAGCCATGGCTGACGTTGCTGTTGCCGTGGGCGTAATCGGCCCAGGGTGCGGCGTGGAAGTACTCGCCTGACCAGGTCACCCGTTGCGCGAAGTAGGCGGTGATCCGGTAACCCTCTGGGCTGCTGTGCGGCACCCCGTAGCTCTCGGAGTCCATGATCACTGGGCTTTGCTTCTCCATGATCAATTTGGTGCCGGTCATGGTCTCGTAGCCCGGTTTGCCCATGCTGACCGGCAGTATCGAAACGATCTCGCCGTTGCGCAGGCAGGTCAGTGTGTGAGTGTCGATGTTCGCCTGCAGGACGCGCAGATCGCCATACATGTAGTCGGCTGCGGCATCGGCGAGCACCCAGGTGTCGCCAGCGGGCAGACCAGCCGCGTTCACCTCAACATGTGCTGTGGAACCCGGCAACCAGTAGGTCTTCGGACGCCACTGCAGCGTGGTCTCGTCAACCCAGCCCCAGGCCCCCTCCTGCGGCGGGCTGGTGGTGACCACGGCGGTCTTCTCGATGGCGGCGCGCTGCTCGTCGGCTATCGGCATGTCGAACCGAACCCAGATCGGCATGCCGTTGCCGACCGGGTGGCCGTCGGCATAGCGGAAATCGACCTCGACGACCAACTCGGGTTTGACTGTGGTGATCGCCGCTTCGGCACCTGGTTGTGGTCTACCGGCGGCATCTAGCAAGGTCACCATGATGTGGTAGCTCGAGCCCAGCAGCAGGGCACCGCGGTCGGGGCGCCACTGGCCGGCCTGGACACTGCCCGGGATCGTCGCGCCGGCGGCATCGGTGACGATGACCGTATCGATGGAGCCGTGCTCGACATCGATGTTGACCGGCTCGTTTGGCCACATAGATGTCAACCCGTGTGCGGTGCTGATGGCAGCCGTCGGACTCATGTTGGCCGACGGCTGCTGTGGGACTCCGGATTCATCCGACGCATCGGCGCCTCCAGGGGCGCTCGGGTTGGTCGAGCATCCGACCAGCGCGGCTCCTGCAGCGCCCGCGAGCATTGCCCGCCGGCTGATTGAGTGAGTGATGGGGGAAGTGGCCATCTGTCCTCCAAAGCGTCCCGATGATTCTAAGCCACCGCCGGTAGGGTTGGCCGGGGCGTGACTCAGTTCCTTCTATCCTCGCCGGCTGGGCGATATCCGCACCCAAAGTCGCTCGGCAAACGTTTCAAAACCAAACCCAAGTGGCAACCAAGAGTAAACCGAAGGAAGCTGGTCACCCTACCCGGCATCATGGGGGCATGACACGAGCGGTGCAGGTGATCGTGCGAGGCCGGGTGCAGGGTGTCGGCTTTCGCTACTCGGCGCTGTGGCAGGCCAAGGCACACGAGCTGGGTGGCTGGGTGCGCAACCGGGACGATGGGTCGGTCGAGTGCTGGTTGGAGGGCCCGGCCCCGAGTGTCGCGGCGATGCTTGAGTGGCTGGCGACCGGTCCCGGGTTTGCGCGAGTCAGCAAGGTTGAGGTGCATGACAGATCGCCGGCGGGCTTCACCCGTTTCGAAGTGGTCGCGGACGCCTGACCAGCACGGATGAGGCAGCGTTTGAGTACGGTGATGCCATGAGCATTGTCTTGGTGACTGGTGGCGCGGGATTCATCGGGTCGAACTTCGTTCGTCGGGTACTGGAGGCCACCGATGACTCGGTGCTAGTCCTTGACAAGCTGACCTATGCCGGCAACCCCGCTTCGTTGACCGGATTGCCCGATGATCGCTTCGAGTTCGTACGGGGTGACATCTGTGACCGGGAGTTGGTCGACCGGCTGGTTGCCCGGGCGGACACGGTGGTGCACTTTGCTGCGGAGTCGCACAACGACAACTCGCTGCGCGACCCGGAACCGTTCATCACCACCAACCTCTACGGCACCTTCGCCCTGCTGGAGGCGGTCCGCAAACACGACAAGCGGTTTCACCACATCAGCACGGATGAGGTCTATGGCGACTTGGAGCTTGACGATCCCGAACGGTTCCGCGAGACAACCAGCTACCAGCCGTCGAGCCCATACTCGGCGTCCAAGGCAGGCTCCGACCATCTCGTGCGTGCCTGGGTGCGCAGCTTCGGTGTGCGGGCGACGATCAGCAACTGTTCGAACAACTATGGGCCCCGCCAGCACATCGAGAAGTTCATCCCCCGTCAGATCACCAACATCATCGACGGCGTCCGACCAAAGCTGTATGGTCAGGGCCGCAACGTGCGTGACTGGATCCACGTTGACGACCACAACTCGGCAGTACTGCGGATCCTGGAAGCCGGCGAGATCGGCCAGACCTACCTGATCGGCGCAGACGGCGAGCACGACAACAAGACGGTCATCGAATTGCTGTTGCGGTTGATGGGCCAGCCCGCCGATGCCTACGACCACGTCAACGACCGGCCTGGCCACGATCTGCGCTACGCCATCGATGCCACCAAGCTGCGCACCGAACTCGGCTGGGTGCCGACCTACTCCGACTTCGCGTCGGGGCTGGCCGCCACGATCGACTGGTATCGCGCGAACGAGGCGTGGTGGCGTCCCCACAAGTCAGCGGTCGAGGCCAAGTACGCTACACAGGGCCAGTGAGACCGTAGTGGCCGAGTTCCAGACGGGGAGCACCCTCAAAGTCAGCCCCACGCCGATTCCCGGGTTGTTGCGCCTAGACCTGCCGGTACATGCCGACAATCGGGGCTGGTTCAAAGAGAACTGGCAACGGGCGAAGATGATCGCCCTCGGGCTGCCCGACTTCGAGCCGGTTCAGCACAACATTTCGTTCAACGCTGACGTTGGTGTCACCCGGGGTATCCATGCCGAGCCGTGGGATAAGTTCATCTCGGTGGCGACCGGACGGGTTTTCGGCGCCTGGGTCGACCTGCGAGCTGGTGACAGCTTCGGCGCGGTCTACAGCTGCCAGGTCGACCCTGGGGTGGCGATCTTCGTGCCGCGGGGGGTCGGCAATTCCTATCAGACCCTTGAGCCGGGCACCGCCTACAGCTATCTGGTGAACGCGCATTGGAGCCCCGAGGCGTCCTACACGAACCTGAGCCTGGCTGACGAGACGGTCGCGATCGACTGGCCGATCGGGTTGGCTGAGGCCACCTTGTCCGACAAGGACAAGAGCCATCCCCGGCTGGCCGACGTGACGCCGATCGCACCGACAGCGAGTAAGCGGGTCTTGGTCGTTGGCAGCAACGGTCAACTGGGACGCGAGTTGCTGCGCCAACTCCCCGCGGCTGGCTACCGGGTAACCGGCGTCGGGCGGCCCGATTTCGACATCTCGGATGCCCGACAGGTTTCGCAGCTGGACTGGTCTGCCTATGACGTCGTGATCAACGCCGCAGCCTGGACCGACGTGGACGGCGCCGAGACCCCGGACGGGCGCCGCGCGTGCTGGCTGACCAATGCGGTCGGGCCCGCGAACCTGGCGCGGGCCGCCGTCACGCACGATTTGACGCTGGTCCATCTGTCCAGCGACTACGTCTTCGATGGTTCACGCGCGATGCATACCGAGGACGAGCCACCGAGTCCGTTGGGCGTCTACGGCCAATCGAAAGCAGCCGGCGACGCCGCGGTAGCCTCCGTGCCGAGGCGCTACCTGGTGCGAACCGGCTGGGTCGTCGGTGACGGCAAGAACTTTGTGCGGACGATGGCTGGGCTCGCCGCCAAGGGCGTCGATCCGGCGGTGGTGGACGACCAGTTCGGACGCCTCACTTTCACGGCTGATCTCGCGGCTGGCATCATCCACCTGCTGGAGACCAACGCCGAGTTCGGCTGCTACAACCTGACCAACTCCGGCGACCCCATGAGTTGGTATCAGATCGCTGGCCTGATCTACCAGATGACCGGCCACGACCCTGGCAGGGTTAGCCCGGTAAGTACCGAGCGCTACTTCGCCGGCCGGCAGGGTGCGCCGCGTCCGACCAACAGCACCCTTGACTTGGCCAAGATCGCCGCGACCGGGTTCGTGCCTGCCCCGGCGATCGAACGACTGCGCCAGTATCTGGCCGCTGGCTCGCCGGTACACCGCGTCTGACCTGCATGGACGCGCGCCGCGCACCGTAGAGTGGTGTCATCTCATGCCGCCGACAAGGCGACAATTAGAAGGGACGATGTCATGCGCGGCGTAATCTTGGCCGGTGGTTCGGGCAGCCGCCTGCACCCAATCACGATGGCTACCAGCAAGCAGTTGCTGCCGGTCTACGACAAGCCGATGATCTACTACCCGTTGTCGACTCTGATGCTGGCAGGCATCCAGGATGTGTTGATCATCACCACCCCGCACGACTCCGAGCAGTTCCACCGGTTGCTGAGTGATGGCAGCGATCTGGGCATCAACCTGCAATACGCTGTGCAGCCCGAACCGAAGGGTCTCGCCCAGGCTTTCACCATCGGGGCCGAATTCATCGGCCGGGAAACAGCCGCGCTGATCCTGGGCGACAACATCTTCTA
>JAAYVP010000278.1 GCA_012517115.1 Brooklawnia sp.
CCGCTATACGCGCTCGCCTTGGAGATCGTCGGTGGCGGGGAGTACGGCGCGATGCTGCGGCAGATGTTAACCGCCCAGTGCGGGCTCGTGCTGCTCGCGTTGTTGGTCAGTAGTCTCCCCAACGCCGTCAACTGGAGCGTCCAGCAGCACGATGTCCGGCGCGGGACGGTCAGCGGCCCCGGCGCCGCCTCCGATCTCTAGCCCGATCTGTTCGAGGCTGCGGATCACCACCCGGCACACTGCCACTGCAGGGCGCTCAGTCAACGGCGATTGGCTCTTCGTTCGCCAGCGCGTGAGTTCACTCTGCAACGCCGACTTGATGGCAGCCTCATTGGCGTCGTCCGGCAGGCCCAGCCTCGCAGCGGGCGTGGTCCCGTCGCCCCCGATAATCCGGACGATCTCCTCGGTCTGCGCCGCCGGGAACGGAAGCCCCGAGACTCGCGCCTGCGAGAGCAGAGACAACTCCCGCAGACTGTGCGCGGACGCTTGGATGCGCTCGATGCCCCCGAGAATCGGTGCGACGCCCTCCCTCGGCTTGTCGCGCAATAGCTTCCCCAAGCTTTCAAGAACTCCGCGCACCTTCAACGGCGCGGCCCTCGAGCCGAACTGGAGACGAATAAAGCGGCTGAGGTCGAGCAGCCCGCTTTGCTGCACTAGTCTGGACGACAGCTCGGCAGAGTCGGTCGCCCCCGTCCTGATCAGCGCAGTGCCAAGCCGTACCCCGAACATGCCGAACCTATCCAACAGTTGGCGACGAGTGTCCTCGCTCAGGCTGACTACCTCGCTGGGCCGTACGAAACGATCCGCTGACACCAGCAGGCGTTCCCGTTCGCCCCGTTCGAGGCTGGCGAGCTCGGCGAACGCGGCGAACTCTTGTTGCCTCAAGGTGCGCGCTCCTTCGGCCAGCAGTCCCGCCACTGGGATCACGCCAAGCGCTAGCGAGGAGAGTTCGCCGTCACGTTCATAGCGGCGGGCAACCTTGGCAGCCGACAGCAGCGAATCGATCCTTCCGGAGCCGATCTCGTCGGCCCGCGACAAAACAGCCACGGCATTGACCGTCCGCGACGGGCCGGCAGCGGTGTCGCGGAAGGCCTCCAGGAACTTTAAGTCCGATGGGTGCAGGTGGCGCATGAGATAGATGATCGCGTCCGCTGAGGACGGGGCGTCATCAGGGGTCAAGAACGTGCCGGACTTCTCTGAGATGTCCTGTGACAGCGATGCAATGCCGGGCGTGTCTATCAGGAGCACATCCTTCAACGCCGATATCGGCCAACTGATGTCGATGCGTTCGACATCAGTTGGCGCAAGTCCGCCCAAGTCCAAGACGAGCTTCCCATCCAGTCGCCGGATCGGCATCCGTCGTGGTGGTGCGTCATGCAGATGGAGTGTGATGGACGGCGTGTCACCATAGCGATACCAGGTCACTACTCGGGTGCACTCCCCTGCGTCCGTAGGCGCGATCTGCTCACCCAGCAGCGCATTCAGCAGCGTCGACTTGCCGGCCTTGACGATTCCCGCGATCGCTACCCGCAGCGGCTCTTGAAGCCGGTTCTCAAGGTCGACCAGCA
>JAAYVP010000279.1 GCA_012517115.1 Brooklawnia sp.
GATCAAGGAGTTGAACAGCGCCTGGTGGACCGCGCCCGCCGCCGCATCGGCCGCCGCCGTGCTGCCGTAGTCGTTGTAGAACTCGGCGCCGTCCCAGGTCACACAGACCGAATGAGAGATCAGCCCATCGGTTGGGCCGAGTTCGCGACCGCTACCTTGGATCAGCGGCTGCACCTGTACCGCGGACGGCTCGGCTAGCCCGGCTGGGATGGTGATCTTCGGGACACCACCTTCGTCGGTGACCTCAGGCAGACCCGCAGGCGAGGTGACGGCTTCGCCTTGGGGGCCAGCGAGTTCGGTGTCGATGACGTCGACTATGAACAGCAGGCTGTCACTTGGTCCGATCCCAGCTTGGGAGTTGCCTTGCGTGCCGTAGCCATCCTCACTCGGAATCGCAACCGCCACCCGGCTGCCCACTGCCTGGTTGACCAGGCCGTCGCGGAAGCCGGGGATCATCTGGGCCAGCGGCAAGACGGCGGATTCGCCCCGGCTCCAACTGGCGTCGAAGACCTCGCCGGTGGAGGCGTTGATACCCACGTACTGAACTCGCACCATGGCGGTCTCGTGCGGCACCTTGACGCCGCTGCCCGGCACGATGACCCGGCTCATGGTCTGCTCCACCACAAACGGATATGGCGCGGTCACCGTCGGTTGCGCCGCCAAGTCGGAACTCACCTCAATGCCCGCCAAGTCGGCCAGCACGATGGGCTCGACAGTCGGGGTCGGACTTGGGGTCTCGCTCGGGCTGGCCGAAGAGCTCGGGGACGCCGGGCTCGGGCTCGAGTCGGCGTCTCCTCCCCCACCGCAGGCACTCAAGGTGACGGCGAGCACCATCAGCCCCGCCACCGCTGCCAGTCGCCGGGTCTGCTTCGACGCGTTTGATCCGTTGGATAGCACCACTGCAGACTACCGGAGCCCGCCCGACCACCCTACCGGCACCCGGCGGCTCAGCGGCCGATCACGTCCAACAGCGCGCCGAGTTCCTCCCTGGTCAACTCACGGGTCTCACCGGTCGCCAACTGCCCGAGCCGGACCGGGCCGATCGAGATTCTCGACAACCTGCGCACCGGGTGCCCGACCGAGTCGAACATCCGGCGGACGATACGGTTGCGTCCGGAATGCAAGGTGATCTGCACCATGCTGCGCGATTCGGCCCTGGTCACCAGCTTCACCTTGTCAGGCTTGATAGGACCGTCTTCGAGGGTCAGGCCTTTCTCCAGTCGGCGCAGCGTCTTGTTGTCGAGCAGGCCTTCGACCTCGACCAGGTAGGTCTTTGGCACCTCATGGCTGGGATGGGCGAGCTTGTTCGCGAAATCACCGTCATTGGTGAGGAACAGCAACCCTTCGGTGTCGGTGTCGAGCCGCCCAACGTGGAACAGGCGCTGGTGACGCGGCACGTACTGCTCCAACGTGGGCCGGCCGTGCGGGTCGTCCATTGTTGAAACCACCCCGCGCGGCTTGTTGAGCACCAGGTAGAGGTGCCTTCGGGGCGGCGGGATGCGGGAACCATCCACCCGGATGGTGTCACGTTCGGGGTCGACTCGCATGCCCTGCTCCGTGACTACCTTCCCGTTAATCTCGACCCGCCCGGCCGCGATCAGTTCCTCGCTAGCACGTCGGCTGGCCACCCCTGCCTGAGCCAACACCTTCTGCAATCGGACACCATCAGTCGGCTCTTGCGTCATCGGCTTCCTCCACGTCGTCGGGAATGCTCGCCAAGGCGGTGCGTCCGGCCGGCAGGTCGGCGGCGGTCATCGCCGCAGCCGTCGAACGATCACCGAGTCGGCACCGTTGGCGTCCAGATCTGCCAGCATGATGCCGATAGCCTCACGCACCAAACGGCCGCGGTCGACATTCATGCCGAGTTCGGCACGCAACCGCAGTCGAGTTCGCTCCAGTACCTTCAGTTCATCAGAACTGACGTAGACGGTGATCTTCTCCTCGTGACGGACGCGACCCGACGGTCCCGGCGAAGCGGCCCATGCTTGCCCTTCGTGTGTGGCATCGGGATCGCCGGGGGCGGCTAGCAGGCCACCGAAAAACTCGTCGGCGCCAGGCCGCTTCACCCGGCGTGACATCTGGCGAGCACCTCCCTGGCGAGCATGCGGTAGGCGGCGGCGCCTGGCGAGGACGGGGCGTAGGCCGTGATCGGTTCGCCCGCAACCGTGGTCTCGGGGAACTTGATGGTCCGCCGGATGACGGTATGGAAGACTTTGTCACCGAACGCCTCCAGGACGCGCTCGAGCACCTCGCGGCTGTGCAGTGTGCGGGAGTCGAACATGGTGGCCAAGATGCCCAACAATTCCAGGTCATTGTTGAGCCGTTCGGTCACCTTGGCGATGGTGTCGGTGAGCAGCGCTACGCCGCGCAGCGCGAAGAACTCACACTCCAGCGGAATCAGGACCTTGTCGGAAGCGGTCAGTGCGTTCACGGTCAGCAGGCCCAATGAGGGCGCGCAATCGATCAGGATGAAGTCGTACCGGTCGCGCAACGGAGCAAGGACCCGCTTGAGGGTCTGCTCGCGGGCGACCTCGCTGACGAGTTGCAACTCAGCAGCCGACAGGTCGATGTTGGCCGGCAGCAGATCGAGTCCGTCGACCGTCGTTGATAAGACGATCTCGTCGAAGGAGAACTCGCGGCTGATCAGCAGGTTGTAGATGGATTGGTCAAGGGTGTGCGGGTTGACGCCAAGCCCCACCGACGCCGAACCTTGCGGGTCGAAGTCGACCAGCAGGACGCGGCGTCCGGTCTCGGCAAGTGCCGCACCGAGATTGATGGTGGTGGTGGTCTTGCCGACACCGCCCTTCTGGTTGGTCAGCGCGATGATGATGGCGTTCTTCGGGCCGGCCGACGGCGGCGTGGGTTCCGGCAGGTCGGGCAGCGGACGTCCGGTGGGTCCTAGGTCTTCGGCCTCGTCCTCTTGGGCGTCCACATCGAACAGCCCTTCGTCAGCCCGATGCGGACCGTGATTCATTCGTGTACTCCTTCGACCGGTACGACCCAACGATAGTCGACATACTCCTTGTGGCAGCCAATTCGCGGATTACCTGAAGATGTCGAGGATGCGCTGCCATATCGATTTGTCGCCCGCCTCGGAGGGTTCGGCAGGCTCGGGCCCCGGCTCAGTCTGCGCGTCCACCAGGTAGACGAACTGGACGCGCTCAATGCCGGTGTTGCGCGGATCTGCGAACGAGATCAGTGTGAAGTCGGCGGGCAGGAAGTCGGCCATCGCCTCGTCGATGCGTTGCGTCATCTGCTGATCCATGTCGCTGGTCTCGTCGCGCAGCGTGTTCGCGCCGCCGCTCAGTTCTTGGCCACCCACGCCGAGCAGCCCCAAGCCAGTCGAGAACTGCTGGACTCCGGTGGCGTAGCTGTCCATGCCGGAGGCGAATTGCCCGAGCCCACTGCTCAGTTGCTGGTCTCCGGACAGCAACTGGCCGTGCCCGGCCACCAGGTCGTTCCCGCCGGCAGCCAGCTGGCCTGCGCCATCGACGATCTGTCCGCCCTGGCCCGCGAACTGGGCGACGCCTTCCTGGAGCGCTCCGATGCCGTCGTTCAGTTGGGCGGCACCGTCGGCGAGCTCGGACGCCCCGGCAGCCAGTTCGTCACCGGATGCGGCGAGCGTCCCGAGTCCATCGCTGAGATCTTGGGCGCCGCTGAGCAAACCCGGGTCGCCGCTGACACCGAGATAGGCCTGTTCGACACCGTCGACGTAGGCGACCAACCCCTCGTGGAAGGTGCGGTAGTTCGCACTCAGCAGGCCGATACCCTCAGCCAACTGCTGGATGTCCTCAATCGAGATGGCCTGGATCGCCGCGTTCAGCCGTCCGATCAGGTCGCGCACGGTGTCGTACTGGTCGCGAAGTTGCTCCAGCGCGTCCAGCAGACCCTGAACCAGCGGATCCAGCCCGCCCAGCGCTGCCCGCACGGACCGCAGCTCCGCGCTGGCAGCGTCCAGCTGCCGACCCTGCTCGGCCATGTAGGCCAACAGGGCCTGGGCCTGCGGGTTGTCGGTGACGTCGATGCCCAACTGCGCGGTGATGGCTGAGCTGTCCTGCAACGTGGCGGCGATCTGCTCGATCTCGGCGACCGAGTTGTCGAACCGCGTCAGCGAATCACGCAGCAGCGCCAGGAAGGTATCGAAGTCGGTCTGGTCGACCGCGTTGGCGAAGTCGTCGAAGGCGGCCGAGACGGTCTGCAGCAGGCTGAGCAGCAGTTCGAGTTCCTCGGGGGTCATCGGGAAACTGAGCGCGGCGTCCATCGCCTCGAGCGCCGCCAGGATCTGTGCCGAGCCCCCGACCAGATTCGGGTCGGCGTACTTGCCCTGCTCGGTCAGCTGGCGTAGCCCCTCTGACAGCTCCGCCACACCGCTGGTCAGTTCCTGGCTGCCCTGCGCGGTCTGGTCGAGTCCATCGCTGAACTGGGCCATGCCGGTGCTGTAGGTTCCAAGGCCGGACGCCAGCTGCGAGCTGCCGTCCGCGAGCTGGTCGATGCCAGCGGTGAATTCGGCGATACCGTCGGCCAGCGCCGACATGCCCGCGGAGAACTCCTGGATGCCGTCGTTGTACTGCCGCAGCCCGGCGTCGAACTCACCACGTCCGGCAGCCAGCTGGTCGAAACCCTGCGAGATCAACCGGGCGTTGTCCGCCAGGGTCGCCGCCCCGCTGCTCAGCTGCCCGCTTGCGGCATCCAGCTGGTCGACACCCGAAGTGAATTCGCCGACCCCGTCAGCCAGCAAGGCGATGGCATCCTGGAGCGCCACCAGATCACCCAGGTACGCCGACGTATCGGGCAGTTCCATCATCATTTCGAACGGCAACCCGGCGATCTGGATCTGCCCCAGATGAGCGTTGTTGGCCAGCGCGGTGATCCGGTAATCGGATTCCTTGCCTCGCAGCGACGTGATGTTCACCACCGTAGTGGCGCCGCTGGCCGCGATGGTCGCACCCTCGGAGGCGACTCGGCTGAAGTACTGGGCGTCCAGGTTGACCGAGATCTGCAGCATGTAGTTCTCGAAGAAGACCTGATCGACTCTTGGATTGCGCCTAACTTGAATCTCGATCGCCAGTTCACCGCTCTTGCCCTGCAACTCGTTTGCGCTCACCCGGCGGCCATCCAGCAGGTAGTCGAGGCCGATCAGCCACGGCATCTCGGTGCTGGTCAGCTCGCCTTGGTAGAAGAAGTTGCCCGGTTCGGTGGTCACCTGCACGCGATCACCGGTCTGCTTGATCTGGTCGGTGTTGGTGAGGTTCACCACGCTTCGATAGCGCCCGTAGTCGGTGATGCTGCCGGACGCATCGGGGAAGGCGTTGACCACGAAGATGCGGTTGACCGTGCCGTCGCTGCCCAGGTGGGCGTAGACGACCTCCTCCTTGGTGGGCGTTCCCGGATCACCCATCACCGGGGCGGCGGCCAGGAGCGCGATGCCTAGGACGAGTGCGATGATGCGTTTCATTGCGTGCTCCTCACGAAGTGAGTCTTCCACGTGGTCTTCTCGATAGCCCGGTCGAAGAGGATCAACAGCCCGGGCAGGAACAGGTTGACCATGATGAACGAGATCAGCGCCCCACGACCCAGCACTGCGCCGAGCTGAGAGACCACCTCGAGTGAGGAGACCAGGTTCAGTACCAGGCCGGCACAGGCCAGGATCAGGGCCGGAGTGAGCAGCGTCCCGAAGGTTTGACTGACAGTCGCCGCGACCGCCTCGTGTTTGCCGATGCGGCCGCGATTGTCGACGTAGTGCTGGGTGAACAAGATGGCGTAGTCGACGGTTGCGCCCAGTTGCACGGTGCTGATGATCAGGAAGCCGATGTAGACCATGTACCTGCCGCTCAGGTACGGCACAGCCAGGTTCAGCCAGATGGCGCCCTCGATGGTGAGCACCAGCAGGAACGGGATGAGCAGCGACTTGAAACTGATCAGCAGGACCAGCCCGACCGCGGCGATCGCCAATCCGTTCACCACGAGACTGTCGGCGGTGATGCTGGTCTTCATGTCCAACAGCACCACCGACTCACCGGTCAGGTGGTAGCTGTTCGGGTAGTACTCCTGCGCGATGGCGCGAACCTCTTCCACCAGGGCGAACGCCGCCTCGCCTTCCTTGTCGGTGTCCACGGCGAGGACGATGCGGGAGTAGTTCTCACTGAGCAGTGATGTCAGCTGGTCTGCGGGCAGCACCTCGGCGGGCAACAGCCAGCCCACTTGGGTCTGGAACGA
>JAAYVP010000280.1 GCA_012517115.1 Brooklawnia sp.
AAATCGACGTTCATGCCTGACCTCCTCGATCTCGGCTGTGGCCACCTCGTCGTGGCCTGCGCTTCTGGTCAGTCTAGACTCGCGGGGGAGGAGGCCGAGACGATGCCGAAGCAACCGCGTTCTGCGGATCACGCCAGCGCTGCCACCCAACGTCATGATTAACGCGCGCTACGCGCAAGTGGCTGCGGGTGCGATTTGCGCACAGGTCTCGGCAGGTATCGTGCTGAGCGGGTTGTCGATGTTCACCGACCCGATCAGGGACGACCTGTGGCCGACGCACGAGGTCTCTCGCGCCACCGTCCAGAGCTTCTACACCGTGGTCCTGATGGTCGCGATCGCCACCATGCCGATCGCTGGACGCTTGATCGGACGGGTGGGCGGACGCCGTCTGCTGTTGATCGGCGGCACCATCAGTTCGTTGGGCCTGGCTGCGATCTCATTCGCCAACGGCATGGCGGCCCTCTATCTGTTCGCCGCAGTTACTGGGGCCGGGTTCGGGTTCTCTGTGAACATTGTGCCAATTGTGCTTGTCAACACATGGTTCGAGAAACGCAAGAGCCTAATCATGGGGATGGTGGTGGCAGGCACCGGCATCGGCGGCGTCCTTGCATCGCTGGTCTTCTCCAACCTGACGCCACCAGTCGCCGACGGCGGCCTGGGCTGGCGAGTCACCATGCGCATCGCCGCAATGCTCTTCGCTACCTTCGCGCTCATCCCGGCAGCCCTGCTCGTGGTCAACGATCCAGCCGAGGTCGGGCTGCGACGCTACGGCAGCCATCAGGAGGTCGAAGCCGGTGAAGCAACCCAAACAACCGCTGCGACACGCGGCTTGTATCTGGGCGAAGCGCTTCGCAGCGGTTGGTTCTGGCTGCTGTACGTTGCACTGTGTCTGTTGGGCGTCCACCATGCCTTGGGCCAGATCACCCAGCCGTTCTTCATGAACCAACAGACCGATCCGGGATCTGGTGTGACGCCCGCTTTGGTGGGCATCTTGATGAGCGTTCAGATGGCTGGATTGATTCTTGCCAAGCCGTTGCTGGGCGCGCTGATCGAGGTGATCGGGCTGGTCCCTGCGGCCGCGATCATCCTGCTTGGTAATGCCCTCGCCACGATCGTGCTGGCCGGCGTTCGGTTCCCTGCACCTGGATACACCTTTCTGGTGATCGCACTGGTGGGTTCGGGTTTCGCCGTTGGCACCGTGACTCCGCCGTTGGTCTGCTCGACCGCATTCGGGCAGCGCCAATTCGCCGCCATCTACGGAGTGCTCGGCACTGCATACATGATGGGCCTGGCGTTCGGTTCGGTGCTATGGAGTGAGGCGGGCAGAATCAACGCCGACCCTGAGCAGCCGTGGCAACTCTATCGCTGGGCCATGAGATGGTGCTGGGTGCTCTCGGTGGCAGTGATCGCCAGCTATTCGTGGTCGATCAAGGGCGGCCGTAGGCTCCAAAGCCGGCTGCACCCCGAGCGGCAGCAGATCCCTGCGCAGCCCTGATTCACCGACAATCACCCTCCTGGTAGGGGAGAATGGGCTCATGGCCATCCCCACGGTTCCTTCAATCAGGAGGTAAGAATGAACACCGAGCAGGCCAACCGAATGCGTAACGACAAGGGCTTCATCGCCGCACTCGACCAGAGCGGCGGCAGCACACCCAAGGCGCTGCGGTTATACGGCATAGGCGAGGACGCCTACAAGACCGACGCCGAGATGTTCGATCTCGTCCATCAGATGCGCACTCGCATCATGACCAGTCCTTCGTTCACCGGCGAGAAGGTTCTCGCGGCGATCCTGTTCGAAGACACTATGGACCGCCAGGTCGACGGTCTCGACACAGCCGAATACCTGTGGACGAGGAAGCGGATCGTGCCGATCCTCAAGGTTGACAAAGGACTGACCGACGAGGTCGATGGCGCGAAGCTCATGAAGCCGATGCCGCAATTGGACGAGTTGCTCGAACGCGCACTGGCCAAGGGTGTCTTCGGGACGAAGATGCGGTCGTTCATCGCGTCGGCCAACGAAGCCGGCGTAAATGCTGTGGTCGACCAGCAGTTCGAGATCGGCCGGCGCATCGTGGACGCCGGATTGGTGCCGATCATCGAACCTGAGGTCGACATCAAGGCAGCCGACAAGGCCGAGGCCGAGCAGTTGATGCACCAGCGGATTCTCCGCCAACTGGACGCGCTGCCCGAATCCTCCCAGGTGATGCTGAAGCTGACCATACCGAGCCAGGACAACCTGTTCGCCGACCTCATCGCGCACCCACGGGTGATGCGGGTGGTGGCGCTGTCCGGCGGCTATAGCCGGGCAGAGGCGAACGCATTGCTCGCACGCAACCACGGCCTGATCGCCAGCTTCTCGCGTGCGCTCACCGAGGGGCTGATGGTCACCCAAACCGATGAGGAGTTCGACGCGCTGCTGGCGGAGTCCATCGACTCGATCTACCAAGCATCGATCACGTAGTCGTTTTGCTGCGGCCCGTAGCTTGCGGGTAGCAGTAACCTGAGTTCCATGCCTGCACGCAAACCCCGCTGATCTATGCCGGCGACTTGCGTAGTCAGTTCGTCGAGGGCCTACCGAACAAGATGGTGGGCCCTCGGCGTGCTGTCATTCGGACTGTTCATGGCCAGCCTCGACAACACCATCCTCAACGTGGCGCTACCGACCCTGGCCCGCGAACTGGGTGCGTCTACCGACGAGTTGCAGTGGACGGTGGACGCCTACCAGGTCACCTACGCTGGGCTGCTGCTGGTCGCCGGAGCCCTGGTCGACCGCTGGGGCAAGTCGCGGACCTTTCTGGTCGGCACCGCATGTTTCGGTGGCTTCTCGCTGATGGCCGGCCTTGTCAACACGACAGGGCTGCTGATCGCGGCGCGCGCGCTGATGGGCATCGGTGCGGCGCTGCTCGCGCCATCAACGTTGGCGCTCGTCTCCACGCAGTTCACCGAACGCAAGGAGAGGACTGTCGCCTTCGCGCTCTGGTCTGGGGCCAACGGCGCCGGGGGAGCGGCTGGCCCCTTGCTGTCGGGCATCCTGTTGGAACACTTCAGATGGGGTGCCATCTTCTTGATCAACGTGCCCGTCGCCATCGGGATCGTCGTGGTGGGGTTGTTCGTGCTGCCGCACAGCCGCCCCAAGCCGATCCCCGGCGGGGTGGATGCGCCCGGCGCAATCTTGTCGACGCTCGCACTAGCCCTGGTCTGCTGGGCGATCATCTCGGCGCCCGGGCTAGGTATCAGCTCTCCGCTGATCCTGGCCTCAGCCGCGGCTGGCGTCGTGCTGATGGCGGTCTTCATCCGGTGGGAGGCTCGTGTCACCAACCCGATCTTGCGGTTGTCGCTGTTCAGGATCCGCCGTTTCAGTGTTGCCGTGGCCGTCTCCGGGCTGGTCACGGCCGGTGGGGCAGGGGCACTGTTCGTGCTGACCCAGTACCTGCAGTTCTCGCTGGCTTTCACGCCGCTGGAAACTGGTGTGCGGGTACTGCCCATCGCCGCAGCCATGTTAATCGGAGCGGTGGCGGCCCCGCGTCTTATCCATACCCTGCAGCTCAAGCGGACGGTGGTGGTTGGGCTGACTGTAGTGACGATCGGCTTCGGCTGGATGGCCACCATGACCACCGAGTCCACCTTCGCCAACCTCCTGCCCGGCGCCCTGCTATTCGGCTTGGGAGCTGGGGTGCTGGTGCCTGCCGCGACCCAGGCCGTGATGGACGCGCTGCCACCTGACGCCATGGGCGCCGGATCGGCCACCAACACCGCCCACATGCAGGTCGGCAGTGCTCTCGGTGTCGCGGTGATCGGGTCGATCATGTCCGCCCGCTATCGGGGCGTCCTCACTTCGAGTGAGATCTGGGAACAGCTGGGCACGTGGCAAGAGACGGCCCTGCAGTCGGTGGCGGGCGCGACGCGTGCGGCTGGTCAATTGTCGGCTGACCTGGCCGTTCGTCTTGAGGAGCTGGCACAGCTCGGCTTCATCAGCGGCATGCGGTTGTCGTTGGCAGCAAGTGCCACGGCGGTCCTGATAGCCCTTATCGCGGTGGCCGTGCTTTACCCGCGTGACCGCCTGCTATAGTCACAGCAAGCAAGAACGTACGTGCCCGGGGTCGGTGTAATTCCGAGCCGGCGGTGACAGTCCGCGACCCACTCGCCGATGGTGAGTGGCTGAACCGGTGAAATTCCGGTACCGACGGTTAGAGTCCGGATGGGAGGAGCACGTCACGCTTCGGCGATCGTTCGTCGTCAGTTGACGGCGGCTCTCGTTGATGGTGTGCGTCGACCCCGGACAATGACCGGGAAGGACGACGCAGCCGATGCCATCATCGCGAAAGAACGCGCCGCTAAGCGTACGCATCGTCGCCCCGGTCGTCGCGGCCCTGCTCGTTCTGGCCGGATGGGCAGTTCTCGCCCACGGTGGCACCATTCCCCGCAACCTGCTGCCCACCCCTGGTGCGGTGCTGGCCAGGCTGGGCACCGAGCTGTCGTCCGGACGGTTGCTGGAGCCAACGCTGGTCACGATCCAGCAGTCGCTGCTCGGCTGCCTGCTCGCCACCGTCGTCGCGTTGCCACTCGCCTATCTGATCGCCCACGCCAAACTGGCCCAGGCAACCCTCGCGCCCTACCTCGCCGCCTCGCAGGCCATCCCGTCGGTTGCCCTCGCGCCCCTTCTCGTGATCTGGGTCGGGTACGGGACCCTTCCGGTGGTGCTGCTGTGCTCGATCATGGTCTTCTTCCCGATGGTGCTGTCCACTGTGCTCGGGCTGCGCAGCATCGATCGAGACGTCCTCGATGCCGCTCGGGTGGATGGCGCCGACCCGCGTCGCTTGGCCCGCTGGATCGAGTGGCCGCTGGCGCTCCCTGCGACCCTCACCGGGATCCGCAACGGCTTCACCCTGTCGATCACCGGGTCGGTTGTCGGCGAGCTGGTGATGGGCGGCAACGGGCTCGGTCAGCTGTTGGCTGTCCAGTCACAGTCCAGCGATACCACCGGCCTGTTCACCACGCTAATCGTGCTGATGACACTGGCCATCGTCATCTTCCTCGCCATGACCGCCATCGAGTGGCTGGCGAATCCCTTTCGCGTCAAGGCCACGGCGTTTGCTGTGGCTCCATTCATCCCACAAATAGGAGAAACAGATGTCGACGTTGACTCGCCGGAGCCTGCTCGGGGCCGCGCTGCTGACCGGAATGGCAGCTTGCGCGCCGACCAACCGGACCTCGTCCGGTGGCCAGAGCCCCAACCCGTCGGGTGATCTCCCACAGTTGACGCTGGGGTTGACCTACGTTCCCGACATCCAGTTCGCGCCCGTCTATGTGGCCCACCACTTTGATTGGTTCGCCGAGGAGGGGGTATCGGTCACTCCCCGCCATCACGGGGCCCAAGAGAAGCTGCTGGGCGCGCTCCAAACTGGCGACGAGGATGTCGTCTTTGCTGGCGGTGGCGAGATGCTACAGGGCCGAGCAGAGCAGATCCCGGTCCGCAACTTCGGCACTGTCTACCAGACCTATCCGTGCGTCATTGTTGTCCCGGCCGATTCGCCGATCCAGTCCCTCGCCGATCTGCGCGGCCACAGCGTCGGGCTGCCGGGGGAGTACGGCGAGAACTGGTTCTACCTGCTCGCGGCCCTGCAAGAGGCCGGGCTCAGTCGCGACGACCTCGACATCGCGTCGATCGGCTACACCCAGCTCGCGGCCCTGACCGGAAACCGGGTAGACGCGGTGGTGGGCTTCGTCAACAACGACGTCGTCCGGTTCGAGGAGGCGAACTTCCCGATCCGCACGCTGACCATCGATGATCCGCCGCTGGTCGGCGTCGGTTTCGGAGCGCTCGATCCGACGATCGCAGACCGGCGGGACGACCTGGCCGCCATGCTGCGCGGGGTGAAGCGAGGGGCGGAGCTCTGCACGTCCGACCCGGAGCAGGCAGTCCAGATCGCGGTGGAGTACGTGCCGACGCTGGCCGAGGCCGAGCAACAGCAACATGCTCTGGCAGTTCTGAAGGCGACCACCCGCCTGTTCGGCGATGAGTTCGGTCGCCAGGATCCGCAGCGCTGGGCAGCGATGGCGACCTTCTTCGCCGCTCAAGGGCTGGTCTCCCAGCCGGTGCCGGCCACGGACGCGTACACCACCGACATCACGGCGTGAGCAACCCACGCTTCCGGCATCGGCTTGGGTAGCCTTGGGCGCAGCCCGAATGGCCCTCTTCGACCGATGGAGCCCAGATGCCCGATAGCCCGAAGTACCAGCTTGAGACTCTCGCCGTACACGCCGGCCAGGAGCAGTCAGATCCCGTGACCAAGGCACGAGCCGTGCCGATCTACCAGACGGTGGCGTATACGTTCGACGACGCTCAGCACGCCGCAGATCTGTTTGCCCTGAAGACGCCCGGGAACATCTATTCGCGCCTGATGAACCCTACCCAGGACGTCTATGAACAACGGATCGCGGCGCTGGAGGGTGGCCTCGCTGCCCTGGCGACCTCGTCCGGCGCGGCTGCGGTCACCTACGCGGTGCTCAACCTCGCTGGCGCCGGCGACAACATCGTCGCGTTATCCACGCTGTACGGCGGCACCTTCGCGCTGTTCACCCACACCCTGAAGCAGTTTGCGATCGAGTGCCGGCTGGTCGACCCCGACCGTCCGGAAGACTTGGCCGACTTGGTCGATGACCGCACCCGCGCGGTCTTCGGCGAGACCATCGCCAACCCGAAACTGAACATCATCGACATCGGCGCCTGGGCGCAAGCCGCCCATGCCCATGGCCTGCCTTTGATCCTTGACAACACGGTGCCCACACCGTATCTATGCCGGCCGATCGAGCAAGGTGCCGACGTCGTGGTGCATTCGACCACGAAGTACATGGGCGGGCACGGCACCACCATGGGCGGGGCGATTGTGGACGCCGGCCGGTTCGACTGGGCGGCCCATGCCGACCGGTTCGCCATGCTGGCCGGCCCCGATGCGTCTTACCACGACACTGTCTGGACTGATGTCGCCGGGCCGGCGGCTTACATCACCCGAGTCCGAACGGTCCTGCTCCGAAACACCGGTGCGGTCTTGTCGCCGATGAATGCGTGGATCATCTTGCAGGGCATCGAGAGTCTGCACGTGCGCATGCAGCGGCACTGCGAGAACGCCGCCATGGTCGCCGAGTACCTCAACGGCCACGAGCAGGTGGCGTGGGTGAACTACCCGGGTCTGGCCGACAACCCCTACCACGAGCTTGCCGACAAGGTGCTCACTGGCAAGGGATACGGCGGACTAGTCAGCTTCGGGCTCAAGGCCGGACGCGAGGCGGGCGCCACGTTCGTCGAAGCCCTGCGGCTGTTCAGTCATCTGGCCAATATCGGGGACGCGAAGTCGCTGGTGATCCACAACGCGTCCACCACCCATTCGCAGCTGAACGACGAGGAACTGGTGGCGGCCGGAGTAGCCCCCGAAATGGTGCGGTTGTCGATCGGCATCGAAAACGTGGACGACATCATCGCTGACCTCGACCAGGCGCTGGCCCAGACTGTCAAGTGATGGCCGACCTTGGCGACAGTGTGGGTCTCACGACCACCCACTCCGTCCAACTCTTCGACGCGGCGCACCCGTTGGTGCTTGCCAGTGGTGAGCGGCTGGACGAGGTGGTGGTCGCCTACGAGACCTACGGGAAACTGAATGCCGACCGCAGCAATGCCGTCTACATCTGCCACGCGCTGACCGGGGACGCGCACGCGGCGGGCTGGCGTCCCGGTGACCGTCGGCCCGGCTGGTGGGAGACCATGATCGGGCCGGGCAAGGCGATAGACACCAACCGCTGGTTCGTCATCTCGTCCAACCTGCTGGGTGGCTGCCAGGGCAGCACCGGCCCCAGTTCGATCAACCCGGCCACCGGTGAGCCGTGGGGCCTCGACTTCCCGTTGCTCGACATGGCCGACTTCGTAACCGTGCACCGAGCGTTGGTGGCGCACCTCGGCATAGGCCAGTTGCACGCGGTGGTTGGCGGGTCGCTCGGCGGCATGCAGGCATTACAGTGGGCACTGACCTATCCGGCGGAGCTCACCAACGCGGTGGTGATAGCCGCGTCCAGTCGGTTGACCGCGCAGAACATCGCGTTCTCGGCGGTCGGGCGGCAGGCCATCATGCGGGACGAGAACTTCCTGGGCGGTCGCTTCGCGTCCGAACAGACCAACCCGAACGTCGGGTTGGCGATCGCCCGCATGATGGCGCACATCACCTACACCTCCGAAGAGGGTTTCCAGTCCAAATTCGGACGCAACCCGCAGCGCGCGGAGTCGTCCCCAGGTTTCGGTGTCGACTTCGCGGTCGAAGGCTACCTGGAGCACCAGGGGGAGACGTTCCTGGCCCGCTTCGACGCGCTGAGCTACCTCTACCTGACCCGCGTGATGGACTATTTCGATCCGTTCGCCGTCAAGAACGCACTGACTGCGGTCATTGATGAGCCGGTGCGCTTCTTGGTCGTGAGTTTTGATTCCGATTGGCGGTTCTCCACCGAGCACAGCCGACGGATCGTGCGGCACCTCGCCACCGGGCAGCTGCCGGTCACCTTCCGTGATATCAGGTCGCCGTGGGGGCATGATTCGTTCCTGCTGAAGATCGATTCGTACCTGAACACCGTGCGGGCGTTCCTCGAAGCGCGAAGCGACTACCGCGGCACCAGTTGGGAGCGGTCATGAACCAGATGACGATCCGTGACGACCTGCGAGTGGTGGCCCGGCATATTCACGCCGGGTCCAGGGTGCTCGATCTCGGTTGTGGTGATGGCGAACTGCTGAACTGGTTGATTCGGCGCCGTGAATGCACCGGCACCGGCGTGGAACGCCAGCCGGACGCGGTACTGGCCGCCATCTCGCGCGGTGTCCCGTTGATCGAACTGGACATCGACCACGAGTTGGACATGTTCGCGCCGGACTCCTATGACGTGGTGGTGCTGAGCCGCACTCTGGAGGCGCTCTTCCGCCCCGATCTCGTGCTGCGTCAACTGCGCGTCATCGCACCGAGGATCATCCTGACGATGCCGAACTTCGGGCTGTGGCGGCATCGCCTGCGCCTGCTCAGCGGTCACATGCCGCGCTCACGTGACTTGCCTTACACCTGGTACGAAACCCCGAACCTGCACTTCACGACGCTGGTCGATCTGGAGCCGCTGTTCGCCGAGGTCGGATTGGTGATCGAGAAACGGATCCCGTTGGCCGCGTCTGGTCGGCCTCAGACGTTCGGGCACTTGGCGGCCAATCTGATGGCGAGTTCCGCGATCTACGTCCTGCAGCGCGGCGTGCCCACCCCTTCCGCCGACCACCAGCGTTCTGCGAAGCGTCAGTGACCGATCTCACCGAGCGCACCCAACAGGCGCGCCATCGGGCCGGCCAGGTTGTGCCGGTGGGCCAGTTCGTCGCACCGTAAGAGGTCGGCCCGACCCGGCCGCAGTTCGGCGTCCAACGTCGGCAGGTCGACCTCCGCTGTCGCCACCACTCGGCGTGCCCGACCGAGGTATTCGCTAGCTTCGCTCAATCTCAACCGTTGTCTCAGAGGTAGGCCGGACGCCGGGTCTTCAGCCGCCGCCAATACCCCATCCAGGTCGCCATATGCGTTGAGCAAGGTGGCCGCTGTCTTCTCGCCGATACCGGGGACACCTGGCAGCCCATCAGAGGCGTCTCCACGTAAGGTGGCGAAGTCTGCGTATTGCGATCCGACAACGCCGTACTTCATTCGGAGCCAGTCATCGTCCACCAGTTCATGACGTGCCACACCCCGGGCAACGTACGCCACCTTCACACGCTCGCCAACCAGTTGGAACAGGTCACGGTCGCCCGTCACCACGATCACTTCACCGCCCGCTGCAGCAGTCCGGCGAGTGATCGTGCCAATGATGTCGTCCGCCTCGTAGTTCGGTGCCCCTGCCACGCACAGTCCGACAGCGGCCAGACAGTCTCGGATCCAGGGCACCTGAGCAGCCAGCAGATCTTCTACCATCTCGACAGCCTGGTCTGCGAACGTTTCGGGTGTGGCCACCCGGTGCAGCTTGTAGCTGGGCAGCAGTTCGACGCGCCAGTCTGGCCGCCAGTCATCGTCCCAAGCGCAAACTAGTGCGGCGGGGGAGTAGACCTCGACCAGCCGGGTGAGCATCTCGAGCAGGCCGTAGACCGCATTGACCGGACGCCCCGAGCGGTCGACAAGGCTCGCCGACACACCGTAGTACGCGCGGAAGTACAGCGACGCGGTATCCACG
>JAAYVP010000281.1 GCA_012517115.1 Brooklawnia sp.
CCGGATCACGCCGGTAGTGGAGGACTTGACCGGAGTACTCGGTGATGACGTAGGCCGAAGTCCCGGACGAGTCAAGCACGATATGCCGCGGCCCGCAGCCCGCCGGCGCTCCGACGGTGGGTGGGTCGAGCGGCGTCAGTTCGCCGTCCGTTGACAGCGCGTACTGTGCGACCAGGTCGTCCCCCAGCGAGACGAAGTAGCAAAATGCGTCGTCGGGGCTCAGTTGGACGCTGTGCAGGTTGCGGTAGGCGATCGGATCGCCGACAGCACTCAGCGTGCCATTGTCGCCGACCCGCAAGACCTCTCCCAGCCCCTGGTGGTAGGAGGCGTTCAGCAGCAGGCCGCCGTCGGAGCTGAGCGTGAGGTAGGTGGGGTTGCCATGCAGCGGATATCTGCCCAGCGGAGTAAGCGCGCCGGACGCCCGGTCGAGTCGCAGCGTCGTGACACTGGCGGGGTTACTGGTGCCCGCGAAGACCAGGTCACGGTTGGCATCGACCGCCAGCGGCAAACCAGGCGCCCCGACAGCGCTGCGACCGAGTGGCTTGAGCGCGTCCTCGGTCAACTCGAACGCGCTGATGGTGCCGTCCTTGGCGTTGGCGACGAGCACGAGCGATGAGTCCATGACCCCAAGCCTAAGGCGCGGACACGGCTATGGCGCCCCACCGTCGGTATCGGCCCTCGGCAACCTCCCGGCCCGGACTGCCGCGCACATCGCGGCGTGGTCCGACTCGGTCTGATCGGCATACGCCCGAGCGAATTGGACGAGAGCTTCGGCAGCCGCGTCCGATCTGCCGAGGTAGCCTGCGATTCGGGACGCGCCCGATGTCCTGGCGTGGCTCTTCGCGAGCAGCAGACCCAATACCCGCGCGTAGTCGACCAGTGCGCCGGCATCCAGCCCATCGATCACCACGGCACCTGACATGTTGCGGTACTGCCGCACGTAGACCTGAATCGCGGGCGCCCCAGCCATCGTCGAATCCGCTGAGAGCTGAGTGGCGATGCCGGGCGCCATGATCGGAGGCAACGTCGCCCAGCCAAGCAGCGGGTCGCTGACGGTCTGCAACGCCTGCTGGTATTCCACCACGCGCTGGCCCTGATGGGCGTGCCGCGCGTGCTTGCCATGGATGAACGGCGCGATCACCGAGCGGCGTGCCTGTTTCAACTGGAGGAAGAGCACGTCATCGTGGCTGGAGCCAACCAGCAGCGCCAGGAAGGCGCGCAACCCGACCGAGCCGACACCGACCACCTTGTGCGCCACATCCACAAGGTGGTATGCGCCCACGACGCGGGCCCACTGCAACCGCAGCGTCTCAAGGTAGTCATCGAGGGCAGCACCGACCTGGTCGAAACGAGCCGGCGCGACCTTGCGGGTGACCGGCAGATTCTCCACAATCTGGTAGACGTTCCCCTGCGAACGGGTCAACTTCGGTAGCGCGCGGTCGGAGGTGCGCGTCCGCGCTTTCGCTGCTGCCCGCACCACCTCGTCACGCAGGGAGGGCTCGCTGACGGTCTCGTTCAGGTGTCCGAGATCGACCCGCACGAAGCTGCGGGCAAGCAACGGGATCTCCGCCAACTGCGTCAACTCGTCTCGGTAGGCATTGACACACGCAGCGACCGCCTCGGAGCATTGCTGCTCGGTCATCTGGTTCTGCCGTCCCGCGACGTGGACGCTGGCTACCAGACGCCGCAGGTCCCACTCCCAGAACCCCGGGTGGGCCTCGTCGAAGTCATTCAGGTCGAGCACCAACTCACCCTCGGGTGAGCGGTAGAAGCCGAAGTTGCCGAGGTGGGCATCCCCACAGATGATCGCGACCATCTCGGTTGCTGGCAGCGATGCGCAGTCGTAGGCGCAGACGTTGGCTGCCCCACGCAGGAATCCGTAGGGCGATGCGGTCATCCGCGCCACTCGCAGCCCGATCAATCGGGGGATGCGTCCGACATGTGACTCGATCACCTGATCGACGGGATCTGGCCGATTGTCGGCGGGGCGCCAGATGCCCAGGGATGAACGCGGCACTTTGGCGCGCAAGGACTTCCCGTAGGCGCGGGACTCTGCGCGGGACGGGATCGGCTCTCGAACCGTGTGCATCGCCGTCGCGTCCCGAATCGACTCCGACATGGGGCCGATGATGCCATGACCTAGTCGGATACGGGCGTTCTTCAGGGAATTCCCTTATTGGCCACGACGTTGCTACCCGTAGACTTGCCACGATGCCTCTCGCACACGGGAGGCGAACCCAACCAGGAGGAAGCGCCGGTGCGCACCAATAACCCCGTTCTATCCAGGCCGGATGCCTTCACCTCTGCCAGTCAGCAGGGGTACCCTCAGGGCTTCCAGCCGGACGCCTACTACAACCCGCAGCAGCAGGGCTACGCGCCTGGGCAGCCGCAGGATTCCTTCAACCGGCAGCCAACCATGGCACCTCAGCAAGTCGCGGGGCGGATGACCATCGAGGATGTGATCACCAAGACCGCAATGCTGCTGTTGATCGTGGTGGCGGCGGCCAGCCTCACTATGCTGTTGCTGCCGCTGCAACTGTTGGCCCCGGTGGCGATCATTGGGTCGCTGGTGGCCTTGGTTACCGTCTGGATCGTCTCGGCTCGGCGCACGATCTCGGTGCCTGCGGTCTTCGCCTATGCGGTAGTCGAGGGCGTGATCATCGGCGCGTTCAGCAAGCTCTTCGAATACATGTATCCGGGTATCGTCATGCAGGCTGTCCTGGGCACTGTGGTGGCCGCTTTCGTGGTGCTCGGCGCCTACAAGTACCTCGGAGCGCGCGTGCGCGGTCGGCTGGCTCAGATCGTCGTCGTCTCGATGATCGCCTACGTGATCGTCTCGCTGATCAATCTCGCGCTGCTGCTTTTCGGCGTGAACCTGGGTTGGGCGACTATCGGGCCTGAAGCAGGGCCCATTGCCTGGCTGGCGGCGGGCCTTGGCGTGGTGCTGGCGGCGGCTAGCTTGTTGATGGACTTCGATGCCATCGAGCAGGGCATTCGGATCGGCGCTCCGGAGAGCGAGTCGTGGCGCGGCGCATTCGGCCTAACCGTCACCCTGATCTGGCTTTACACCAATATCCTGCGGATCCTCAGTTTCTTCCGCGATTGAGGTCTGGCACCCCACTGAACAGTGAGATGGACGTCAGGTGCCGGTCGAGCAGTGACCGAGCCCCTGACGTCCATTGCAGTGAACGCCAGTGTCGAAGTGACACCCAACTCGCCGACATCGTCGTCCCGCCAACGTCGAGCACTTGGGGATTGGTCGGGTCTTCACAGACCGCTGTGTAGATGATCCGAAGCGCTTGGAAGTCCTCCAGCACCCCAGTCGGGGCGCGGCCTACCCAATGGTCCGACTGAACGTCGATGAGTCGACTGATCCGGACGCGTTGTCCGGTCTCTTCCATGATCTCGCGCACCACGCCCTCGCTCGGCGTTTCGCCGCACTCAAGGCCACCTCCCGGTAGCTGCCAAAGCCCGGGTATCGCCGTGCGGTCGGAGCGCTGGGTACCAAGCACGCCCCGCCGGGACCGGACGATTGCGTAGGCCGCCACCCGCTGGTGGCGCACAGCCACCTCGTCCGGGCCGATCTTCAGCTGGGGATCGGGGCCGCGGGACTTGATCCGGGGAGGCCGCGAACCCTGATTACGGGTTCGAACCTGGACCGTCAGCACGATCCCCTGGTCGTCCAAGTGGGTGCTCAACATGCGGGTGAGTACCCAGCCCTCGCGCCACAGCAGCATGCGTGGATCGTCGCCGTGGTTGAGCACCAGATCGACACAAGTGCCAGCCCCCGGCGCCAGCACTCCCACGATTCGCATGGTTTCCATCATCCCACGTGCGGCAAGATCATGGCTCGAGCAGTGGCTCACCCGCCAGGTCGGTGATTAGTTGGGCACTCTCCACCTGCAACGCGACGCGGGGTGCGCTGGCCCCGGCGGGTTGCGTGATCCGCAACGAAACCGGAGCCGCCGGGTCCTCGCCCAGCAGTCCGGGGGCGGTGCGCATGAGCAGCGCCAACACCTGGGGGTCGATCAGCGCGGCGTCGAACTGCTCGCCACTTGGCGTCTCGCGGCGCTGGGCCAGATACATCGGCTGGTTCGCCGGACGGATACGCCGCTCGACAATGCCGGGGCTGAGGACGACATCCACCCAGACCTGGTCGGAGCCGCTGACACCGACCTCGACCACCAGCGAGCGGTCTACCAACGCATCGCTGATTCCGGTGGCCAGGTTGTCGGCCAATGTCAGGTTGAGGCGTGCGACAGGGACGCCGTCCCGGCCGAAGAAGACGGTCGACGACTCAGGCGTGGTGGTCACGGTCATGTAGATCTGGCCGTGGTCGTATTCGACGATCTGCAGCTCTTGCCGGGCGCTGGAGCCCGAGATGGTCGCCGCGATCTGGAACAGCGTCTCGACGTCGGACAAGTCGAACATCAGCGGATCAAAGCTGGTGGAGGCGACCAGATCGGTGCCGTCGTCGCTCGGCGAGATCTTGCC
>JAAYVP010000282.1 GCA_012517115.1 Brooklawnia sp.
GAGCAGCTCGTGGACCTTCACCACCGACAGCGGTTTGGCGTCCTTGCCGTCGCCGGCCAACCACGCCTGAATCTGGCCCCGCTGGGCCTCGAGGGCGTCCCAACCGGCCCCGTGCCCGTTCGGGCGGGCAGGACGGACCGCCGACACCACCGCAGCCACCAACTCGTCATCCACGACAGCGAACCCCGCCTCGCGCTCCAACCCGGCCGCCTGAGCTGCCTGCACGTACCGGCGGGCCGTCTTGCGGTCCACCCCCGCCCGCTCGGCGACCGTCCGCAGACCGGCCCCCTCGAGCCAGCCGCGGAGCACTTCCCTGACCTCGATCACTGTAACCTCCCTGAATCCCACGCCCGTAGACCCTCCACGCCGACAACACCAACGTGGTGATCCAACGAGCCACCGGCAGGACTCCCGACACGACGCGCCGGGTGGTCCCATGACTGGCAATCCAAGTGGGTCCCATGAACCCGGCAGAAAACCCGCTACCCCGGTCCCATGCTCATGGCAGGCGACACAGCGCCGCTTGTCACCAGGCTCGAGTGCTCGGACGCGTCCTCGGCGGCCGCGAGCCTAGGGCTGCGGGGTCACCCTGGTCGACGAGTTCCCGATCTTCGTGTCGTAAGCAGCATGATCAGACCAGCGACCATCAGCAGCGTGCCGCCTATCGGCAGCAGCCACTGACCCAATGCGATGCCACTGATCAGAAGCAATAGCCCACCCGCCAGCATCATGCCGCCGCTGAGGCGCAGCAGCGTGCTCGTGTTCATGGCACCTCCCGTTGAAGCTGACTCGTCGGAAGCGGAACGCCGAGACGGTCGTAGTCAACAATTCGTCGGCAGCGGAGGTCGCCTCGATGAAGTCGATCCGCGCGCCAGGCTGTCGTCCACAGCCAGCGGCCACATGACCGCCGGGTTGTGATCCGCCAGCAAGAGTTGTGATCCGCCAGCAAGAATTGTGCCGTGGCGCCAACCGATTCGGACGCTACGAGGACTGGCAAGACCACCAACAACGTCTCACGACATCACCAGTCCTCTCCGCACGCGCGACCAACCGTGTCGCGTCAAACCGGGCACCATAGCTAGTTGGGCTGAGCCGGCGGCCTCAGTCGAGCCGCCGGGCCTGCACCGCCCGCAGATCATCCGATGAGGGCTTGCCCAGCGCGCTCCTCGGAGTAGCGGCGGCCACCGAACCGTACGCGACCGCGTAGGCAAGCCGCTCCGCAGGCCCAAGGCCCCGGCGGGTGGCCAGCAGGTAGCCAGCTACCGCGGCGTCACCGGCGCCCACGGTGCTAAGAACCCGAATGTTCGGCGCCTCGGCATGCCAGGCTCCCTCGCCCGTCACCAACACAGCCCCCGCGCCGCCGAGAGTCACCAAGACCTCCGCGACGCCCCGTTCCTGCAGGCTGCGAGCGCCCGCCACAACCGTGTCCAGTTCGCCTCGATCGACGGCATCCTGCAGGTCGGACGCGGCAACTCCAAGCGCTTGCGCCAACTCGTCCAAATTGGGCTTCAGCAACCCGACAGGTGTTGATGCCAGCGCATCGACCACGGCAGAGAGCGCCTGCTCAGAGGCGTCCACTACCGTCTGGCACCCAGTGGGACGCAGCGCCCGAACGATCTGTACGTACCAGTCGACCGGCGCCCCGGGGGGCAGTGAACCCGACAGCACGACCCATTCGGCCTTGTGCTGACGGACGATGTGCACCAGCCCGTCGGTGGCCAAGGCCACCTCGTCTGCGTCCAGCCGTGGACCGGGCTCGTTGATCTTGGTCGTCGTGCCGTCCGGCTCGGTGAGCGTGATGTTGGTCCGCACCCGCAACCCTGGACGAACCAGCGTCACCAACGGCTCCACCGCACCAGTCGCGATCCCCACGTTCAGGTAGGCCGGATCGGCGAACGCCACCACTGCGACCACCGGCTCGTCCGCGTCACGCAGCACAGTCGCAACGTTCATGCCCTTGCCAGCTGCTTCGTCGGTGACTTCGGTGGCCCGCTGGAACTGGCCTCGCCGAAGCTCGGAGTCCAGCCGCAGCGTGCGATCAATGCACGGATTGGCGGTTAAGGTGATGATCACAACTCAAGCCTCCCGCATTCCAGTTGCCCTCGCCCGCGGCATGCACAACCCACCGCTCGTGATCAGCCGGTGACGACCTCGACCATCTCTTCGGCGAAGTGGCAGGCCGTCGGATGGGCGGCCTCCCCCTCACCGCGCATGATCAACTGCGGATGATCGGTGGAGCAGATCGACTCCGCCTTCCAGCATCGGGTGTGGAACCGGCAGCCGGTCGGCGGGTTCGCCGGGCTAGGCACGTCACCGGTCAGCACGATCCGCTGGCGTCTGGCCTGAAGCACCGGATCCGGCACCGGGGCAGCCGACATCAGGGCTTGGGTGTACGGGTGCATCGGGTGGTTGTAGATCTGGTCCTTATCGCCTGTCTCGACGAACTCACCCAGATACATCACCGCAACCCGATGCGAAATGTGCCGCACCACCGCCAGGTCGTGGGCGATGAAGACGTATGCCAATCCCAGTTCGCGTTGCAGCCGCTCCAGCAGGTTCACCACCTGCGCCTGCACCGACACGTCCAGCGCCGAGACCGGCTCGTCGCAGACCAGCACCTTCGGATTCAACGCGATGCCGCGTGCGATGCCGATGCGTTGGCGCTGGCCACCAGAGAACTGATGCGGGTAACGGTTGATGTGTTCCGGGTTCAAACCCACCTGGTCGAGCAGTTCCTTGACGCGGTCCCGCTCCCGGCCCTTGAGATCGAGTTCTTTCCGGTGGATCAACAGCGGCTCGGCGACGATGTCACCGACCGTCATCCGCGGGTTGAGCGAAGTGTACGGATCTTGGAAGACGATCTGGACATCGCGTCGCAGCCGTCGCATCTCTTCGCCGGCTTTGACGATGCGGCCCGCCATCTCGACGGTGCCTTCGGTAGGCGCCTCAAGTTGGACGAGCAGCCGGCCCAAAGTCGACTTACCGCAGCCCGACTCACCCACGACGCCGAGGGTTTCGCCCTTACGGAGTTCGAACGAGACGGTGTCGACGGCCTTCACGTGCCCGACGATTCGGCGCGTCACTCCTCGTCGGATGGGGTAGTACTTCTTCAGATTCGTGGCCTTGAGGATGACTTCATCACTGGGCCGGATCGCCCGCTTCGGTTCACTCATTGATGCCCTCCTCAGCCGCGGGAACCGGGTCGGCGACCGCGTTCTCGGCCAGCACCGCCACCGGCGC
>JAAYVP010000283.1 GCA_012517115.1 Brooklawnia sp.
GCGACGGTGAAGAATGACAGAACACCATGCTGTGCTGACGTTGCGCGGGACAAGTGAACCGCGTTTCCGCTAGTGGTGGGGCGTGTGGGGCTCGAACCCACGACCAAGGGATTATGAGTCCCCTGCTCTAACCTGCTGAGCTAACGCCCCGGTCGACCAGCTGGTGGCCGTCGGGCCAAGTCTAGCCGTCGCTGTCTCGGCAAAGCGACCTGACAGCGGTGGGCACCGAAGCGGCACCGCCGAACCCCGCATCAGGACTCAGGTGACCACGAGGGGGCCGCTTGCGCGACCCCCGTCGGTTGTTCGGCTTTACGGAATCAGAATGGCCCGTCCCCGCACCTTGACGGCGCTGAGGTCGTCAATCGCCTGCTGGAAGTCGGCGAGTTTGTACTGCTGGGTATGCAACTTGACCTTGCCTTGGGCGGCCAAGACCATCAGGTCTTGCAGGTCTGTGTAAGAGCCCACCAGGTTGCCGATGAAGTTCTTCTCGGTCGAGATGACGTCGATGGTGGGCACGTCGATGTTTTCGCCGTAACCAATGACGTAGTAGAAGCCAGCTCGCCGGAGCATCGCGATGCCCTGCGAGGTGGCCCCACCCTCTCCGACGAAGTCGAGGATCGCCTCGGCTCCCTTGCCGCCGGTGAGGCCCAGCACGGCGTCCACCTGGCTGCCGTCGGACAGAATCGTCTCGTCCGCACCGAGTTGCTTGGCTAGCGCCAGGGCGTCCGGATTAGCGTCGAGGACGACCAGCGTGGCCGCCGACATCGCCTTCATCACCTGGATGCCGATGTGACCCAGCCCGCCAGCACCGATCACCACGCAGAAATCGCCCGGACGCAGCCGTTTCGCGGCTTTCGCCGCGGCGTGTTGGGCGGTCAGCCCGGCATCGGCCAGCGCCGCGACGTCGGCGGGCTCCAGGTTGTCTGCGAGCTTGACGCAGTTGCGCGCCGAGGTGAGCAGGTAGTCGGCGTACCCGCCGTCGCAGTCGATACCTGGGAACCGCTGATTCTCGCAGTGCACATCGTCACCCAGGCGACACGCCCGGCACAGCCCGCAGGTGACGATCGGGTGCAAGATCACCTTGTCGCCAGGCTGCACGTTGGTCACTGCACTGCCGACCTCGTGAACCCAGCCGGCGTTTTCGTGGCCGATCGTGTAGGGCAGGGGCACGTTCGTCTTGGGCGCCCATTGTCCCTCCAAGATGTGTAGATCGGTGCGGCACACCCCGGCGGCGCCGATCTTCACGATGACATCCCATGGGCCGGAGATCGTTGGCTCCGGCACCTCATGCATTTGCAGGTCTTCGTGGTACCCGACAACCTGTACAGCTCTCATTGGAATCCTCCTCCCGGGCGACGATGCCCGCTTTCACATCCCCTAAGCACAATTCTGCCTGCCGGCCAGTGATGCTCGCGGCGAGTTGGGCGGCTCGGGTTCAATCGTGCAACGGCTCACCGAGCAACTGCAGGATCGTGCGTCCGACCCCGGCGTCGTTGTTGTCGCCGCTGGCCCGGTAACCTGCCGCGAGCACCGAGGGATGCGCCCGGCTCATCGTGAATCCCTGGCCGGCCAGTGCCAGCATCGCCAGGTCGTTCGGCATGTCACCGAAGGCGATCATGCGGGACGCTGCCAGCCCCAGGTCGTCCAGCAGCTCGGCCAGCGCCAGGGCCTTGCTGACTCCGGCCGCCGACAGTTCAAGCATGCCCGCCTGCGCCACGTGGCTGAACGTCACCGTGAACCGGTCATCGACCAGTTCGTGCACCGCTTCTGCGAGGTCTTCGGTGGGTGTGGCTGGGTCTACCACGAGCAGCTTGACCACCGAGCCGCGCTCCAGCAGTTCGCTCATCGGTGCCTGCAGGTCGGGCACCGCCGTGCGCTGCAGGAAGTGCGGTTCAGCGCCCCAGGCACTCAGGTACTCCACCGCGAAGCCTGCGGTGGGCAGCATCCGTCGGATCTCGTGGGTGACTTCGCCGATCAATGCCGCCGACATGGTGCGGGCGTGTACCACCCGGTGGGCCGCCAGATCGAGGGTGACCGCGCCGTTCGCCGCCACCGCCCAGCCGTGCGTGTCGACCAGCTCGTCCAGCACACCGAACCACCTGACCGGTCTGCCGGACGCGTAGATGGTGGGAATGCCACGTCGCGCCGCCACCCGAACCGCGTGGGCGTTGATCTGCGGCACCTGCTGGTCGTCGGTCAGGAAGGTGCCGTCAAGGTCGGTGGCGATGACGTCGAACGGGTTCACACCGAGTCACAACCTGGTGTTGACCGGGGGCGGGGGTTGGGTATCCGTGGCGGTGCCCTCGCCGCCGGTGCCCATGGATGGCTCCCGGCTCGGTGAGCCGTCCTCGCCGAGCGTACTGGGATCGGCCGAGGCTGAACCAGATTCGGTTCCCTCGGAGGGGGACCCCGACTGCTGGTCGCTTTGGTCTGGTGACCCCGACTGCTGGTCGGTTTGGTCGGGCGTCGCTTCGCCGCCGGACGCGCTCTGTTCGGTGGGCACTGGAGGCTGCGGCGACTCTGGGGGCGAGTTCTGGAACAGCAGTACCGCTATCAGCAGCGCCAGCGCCCCCAGCATGATGGTCAGCAACCAAGAGGTCGCGATGGGGACCCAACCGGCTCGGTCATGTCGTCCGGGCCAGGACGCCGGCCAGAGCCGCCAGGCCCCCGGGCGCGAGTTGTCGAGCCAGTGCAGCCGGTAGTCGGGTCCGGCGGGACTGCCCAGCAGCGGGGTGCTCGACAGGTCGACGCTGCGTAACAGGCGGTCGGCCTCGGCGACCGCCCCCGGGCTGCCGTCGTAGGCCAGCGCCACCCACGGTGCGATCGGTGGGTCACCGGGGACGACCGGGTCGTCGGCCTCGCTGCGATACTTGTGGCCCAGTCGGCCCCCATCCTGGCCGTCGCCGCCCCGGGCCACCACAGACTCGGCGTGCAGCTTGTTCACTTCACCGGCCAGTCTGTCCCGAGCAGCCGCATCGTGCGCAGCACCCTCGGCGAGCACCAGCACCATCACTGCCGGCTCGTCATCGGCGTGCGCGACGAAGACCACACCGGCCTCCCGGGCACTCAACCGGGCGTCCAACCAGAAGTTGCCGATCCGCGGCGGATCACTGATCAGTAGTGGGTAGGGCTGGGGCGGCGTCGATGGGGTGGTGACGGTCGGTATCTCCACGGCACCCGCGGTGACCTCGGGCGCGCCGAGATCACCGCCCCGTGGTGGCAGTGGCGGCGCCTGTGGATCGGACTGCTGCGACATCGTCCTCCATCTCACCACATTGGACGCCCGCAACCGAAGCTGGAACTGGCGCGCGTGCTGGCTGGTCGCGGCAACGGGTGCTGCTTTCAGGCAGGGTATCGTGGCATGGACGCTCCTTCCCGGACGTCAGTCCGGTCAGCCTCAGGAGAATTGAGTGAGCAACACGCCAGACAGCCAGCGTCCAGTGTCGATCCCGCAAGCGGCCCAGGTGCTCGGTGAGGCGATCGCGCAGGTGCAGCGAGTCATCGTCGGCCAAGAACACATGGTCGAGCAGTTGATGGTCGGCTTGTTGGCGAAGGGACACATCTTGCTGGAAGGCGTGCCCGGTACCGCGAAGACGCTGGCGGTGCGCACGTTCGCCACCGTGGTCGGCGGCTCGTTCGCGCGCGTCCAGTTCACTCCTGATCTGGTGCCCTCCGATATCGTCGGCACCCGGGTCTATCAGGCGTCCCGGGAGCGTTTCGATATTGAACTCGGACCGGTCTTCACCAATTTCGTGCTGGCCGACGAAATCAACCGTGCCCCCGCGAAGGTGCAGTCGGCCATGCTCGAGTTGATGGCCGAGAAGCAGGTGTCCATCGCCGGCACCACCTTCCCGATGAAGAAGCCTTTCATTGTGATCGCCACCCAGAACCCGATCGAGTCCGAGGGCGTCTACCCGCTGCCCGAGGCGCAGCGCGACCGCTTCTTGCTGAAGGTTGACGTGCCGTACCCCAAGGGCAACGAAGAGTTCGAGATCTTGCGGCGGATGTCGGTCACCCCGCCCACCCCGCAGCCGGTGCTGAATCCCGAACTCACATTGCAGTTGCAAGACCTGGCCTCGCACGTGTTTGTGCACAATCTGGTGGCCGAGTACATCGTCCGGCTGGTCCTGGCTACCCGCAACCCGTCCGAGTTCAACATGCCCGATCTGGCCCGGGTGATCCAGATCGGCAACTCGTCGCGTGCCACCCTCGGCCTGACCTCCGCAGCCCGCGCGGTCGCGTTGATCCACGGCCGCGACTACGTGCTGCCGACCGACGTGCAAGCGATCGCCAAGGACGTGATGGCTCACCGCTTGGTGCTCACCTTCGACGCGATCGCAGACAACATCAGCTCGCTGCAGGTGATCGAACGCATTCTGGCGATGGTGCCCGCTCCGACTCCGGTGTGGAATCAGCAGCAGCGCGTGGCCAGCCATGGCCAGCACCGCCACCAGCCCTACTATTCCTGAGCGGTAGCCGATGACTGCCCCCGACTTTGCGCCTCCGCCGTCCGGCACCACGCTGGCGAACGGACGCGGCGACGTGGGCGCCGCCGAGAGTGTGCTGCGTGAGCCCAGCGGGCCCACCATCCCGCTGAACAAGCTCGCTCCGGAGGCCGCGCTGCGCCGGTTGGAGTTGACGGTGGTGCGTCGGCTGGAGGGCTTCCTGCAAGGTGACCACCTGGGGTTGCTACCGGGGCCCGGTTCAGACCTGAACGATGCCCGCATGTATGTGCCCGGCGAGGACGACGTCCGTCGGATGGACTGGGCGGTCACCGCGCGCACCACGATCCCGCACGTGCGTGACACGATGGCCGACCGTGAGCTCGAGGTTTGGGCGCTGCTGGACGCGTCCCCGTCGATGAACTGGGGCACCGCAGGGATCACCAAACGCGATCTGGGCATCGCTGCCATCGCGACGCTGGGTTTCATCAGCCAGAAGATGGGTGACCGGTTCGGTGGCCTGGTGATGCACTCCGACTCGGTGCGGCGCTTCCCGGCCCGGTCGGGACGCCAGGCGCTTTACGGGCTGCTCGGCAGGATGCTGGAAGACCCCATCGAGAAGGACAACCAGCCGGCGGCCCTCGGTCTGGCCGAGGGCATCGAGGCGTTGATCAGGACGCAACGCCGGCGCGGCATGCGGTTGGTGGTTTCCGACTTCCTGTCGCCCGGCGAGATCGAGTTAGACGTCAACTCGCCGCCCGAGTGGGAGCGTCCGTTGCGCCGGCTCGCGGTGCGCAACCAGGTGCTTTGCGTCGAGGTGACCGACGCCGGCGAGATCGAGTTCCCCGATGTCGGCGAGTTGTTGATCCGCGACCCCGAGACTGATTTCGCGCGTTACGTGAACACTTCCGACCCGCGGGCCCGCAAGCTGATCGACGGCGCCTCCCAGGCGCAGCGCACCCGCATCGCCACCGCGATGCGCCGTGCTGGGGTGGGCCACATTCGGCTGCGAACCGACCGTGACTGGGTTGCCGACATCGCCCGTTTCGTGCTCACCTACCGGCGCACCGCAGCGGTGCTGCACACCCCGCCCCAAGGGGTGAGCAAGTGAACGAGCAAACCGGCACGTTCTTGGGTGTCGAGTTCTTCAACCCCGAGCGGCTTTGGGCGTTGCTGATCCTGCCCGTTCTGGTGATCCTCTACATCTTGCTGTTGCAGCTCAAGCGCAACCGTGGCATGCGCTACACCCAGACCGGCATCGTCGGGGCGGTGCTGCCCAGGCAGTCGCAGTGGCGTCGGCACGTCTCGGTGTCGATGGCGTTGTGTTCGCTGGTGGCCATCACCGGGGCTTGGGCGCGTCCGGTGGGTATCGAGAAGGTGCCAAGAGAGCGGGCCACGGTGGTCATCGTGCTCGACCGTTCGCTGTCGATGCAGGCGACCGATGTCGAGCCCAACCGGATGGACGCCTCCAAGCAGGCGGCGAAGGACTTCATCGCCCAGCTGCCAGCCAGCTACAACGTCGCTCTGGTCGGGCTTTCGGCCAGCAGCAGCGTCCTGGCGCCGCCCACCACCGACCGAGGCATGCTGAACCGGGTCATCGAGCAGATGACGGTACAAGACGGCACTGCCATCGGCGACGCAATCACCGCCGCCATCAGTGCGGTCGGCATGGCCCCGGGCGAGCAGGACGCTGACCCGGCTCCCGCCATGATCGTGCTGCTCTCGGACGGCCAGAACACCGGTGGCCAGACCGACCCGCTGGTCGCCGCCCAGCAGGCGAAGGACGTCGAGATACCCATCCACACCATCGCGTTCGGCACCATGAACGGGTATGTGGACATCGACGGCGCGCGAGCCAACGTCGCCCCTGATGTTGCCCTGCTTGGTGACATCGCCGACATCACCGGGGGTCGCGCGATGGACGCCAAGTCGGCGAACCAACTCAACGACGTCTATCAGGAGATGCGCTCCGAGGTGGGCTACGAGGAGGTCAAGAAGGAGGTCACCGCCCAGTGGGCGCTGTATGCCCTCGCCTTCGCCTTCGTCGCCTCGTTGGGGGCGGTCTCGATGGCTGCGAGGTGGCCGTGATGATCCCCATGCTGTCGTTCTTGCATCCCGGCCGGCTTTGGCTGCTGCTGATCGTGGCCGGGGTGGCTGTCTTCTACCTCGTGCTGGCCAGTCGGCTAAGTAGCGGCCGAAGCCAACTCCGGACCCGTCTCGACCTGGTCATCCCACGTGACTCGCCGCTGAAACGGCACCTGTCGGTGGGCGCGTCGCTGTTGGCGATGACGTCCCTGGTGGTGGCCTTCGCTCAGCCGACCGCGCTGACCCCGGTGCCCAGGGAGCGTGCGACGGTCGTGGTCACCATCGACGTCTCCCGCTCGATGCGTTCCCAGGACGTTGCGCCGAGCCGGATCGAGGCCGCGCAGGAGGCGGCCAAGGAGTTCGTCGACATGTTGCCCGAAACCTTCAATGTGGCGCTGGTCACGTTCTCGGGAACCACCTCCATCATGTCGGCGCCGACCCTCGACCGGGGTGCGGTGAAGCGGGCCATCGACTCGTTGGAGTTGGCCCCTGCCACGGCGATCGGTGAGGGTATCTACACGTCGCTGGACGCGCTGCTGCTCGCTCCGCCCGATCCTGACAATCCTGACGAACCGGCCCCAGGCGCCATCATTCTGCTCTCGGACGGCTACACCAACATCGGGCGTGACTCAGCCACCGCCGCGCAGGCCGCGAGAGATCAGGGCGTGCCGGTGTACACGATCGCCTACGGCACCCCGGGTGGCTACGTTTACGAGGAGGGCGTGCGCGTCCCGGTTCCGGTGAACCATGCCGAGTTGGCGAGGGTCGCCCAAATCTCGGGTGGCAAGAAGTATTCCGCCGAGTCGGTCAGCGACCTACGCAGCATCTACGAGACGCTGGCCCGGTCGGTGGGCTACGACACGCTGGAAACTGAGGTGACTGATCGGTTCGCGCTGCTGGCGCTGGCACTCAGTGTGATCGCCGGGCTGGGTGTCATCTCGTTGGCGGCGAGGTGGCCATGAGCGAGTCGATGGCAGACCGGACGCCCAGGGTGCCGGCCGAGGTGATAGCGGCGAACATCGCCGGCATCCGGCAGCGTATCGCGGCCGCCTGCGAGCGGGCTGGGCGCGATACGTCCGAGGTGCGATTGTTGCCGGTGAGCAAGACCCAGCCAGTTGAGGCGTTGTTGGCGGCGCACGCGTCCGGCATTGACCGGTTCGGCGAGAACCGTGTTCAAGAGATGGTCGCGAAAGCTGAACTGCTCCACCCTGAGTTGGGAATCGAATTCGCGCTGATCGGCCCTCTGCAATCGAACAAGGCGGGACGCGCCGTCGAGTGGGCCGTCGAGTTCCAGGCACTCGACTCGCTGAGTTTGGCGGCCAACCTTGACCGCCGACTGCAAGCTCGGGGACGCAGCCTAGACGTGCTTGTCGAGGTGAACACGTCGGGCGAGACGACCAAGCATGGCCTGGCCCCGGCCGAGGTGCTGAGTTTCGCTGCCCAGTTGGGTGCCTTTGACTCGTTGAACGTGCGTGGCCTGATGACGATCGCACTTCCGGGCCCAGACCAGGGGATGGTTGCGGCCTGCTTCGAGATGCTGCGAGCCCTGCGCAACCGGCTGCGTGACGACCAGGTCGCCGGTTCGGACTGGCCCGAGTTGTCGATGGGCATGTCGGGTGACTTCGAGTTGGCGATCGAGCACGGCGCCACCTGTGTTCGGGTGGGCACCGCGATCTTCGGCGGTAGGCCGCCGGTCGCCGGTTGACCTCCTGCGCGGTCTGGATGGTTCCCGCCGGACGGTTCGTCCCCCGCAGTGTGGGGGAGCGGGCTGGGGTCAGCGAGCAGCGGTGGCGGGCGGCAGATTCTCGACTTCCAGCAGCGGCAGGTCGTCGGCTGGCGCGAACCCGAAGATCTGGGCGCAGAAGCTGTACTCCGCGGCCAGCGCGTCCGAACGTGTTTGCGCCTTGCGGAAGCCATGCCCCTCACCTTCGAAGACCCGCACGGCCAGCGGCAGCCCGCGGGCCCGCACCGCGTCGGCGAGTTGGGTCGCTTGCGACAGCGGCACCACCGGATCGTCCGAACCCTGCAGGACGAGTATCGGGCTGCGCAGCCGGTCGAGGTTGTTGATGGGCGACCGCGTCTGGTACAGCTTCTCGTCGGCCGGAAAACGCCCGATCAGCGAATCCAGGTACCGTGACTCGAACTTGTGGGTGTCCAGCAGCGCCGTCAGGTCGACCACCCC
>JAAYVP010000284.1 GCA_012517115.1 Brooklawnia sp.
GCCGCCCCTAGCCGCTCGGACCGACGCTAGCTCTGGTCGTGGAACCCCCGGTACAACCAGCGCGGCACGGGTTTGCCAGTCAGCATCGACTTCCACACCTGGCAGGTGACTGGCGCGGCCAACGCAAGCCTGATGTTGATGCCCGTCCACGGGTGCACGGGGCGGACATCGCTGACGGGTTCGAAGCGCACGTGTCCGGCCTTGTGCCCGGCACGGGAGGCACAGACATCCAACGTTTGTCCCGCATGGGTGACCCGCAACCAGGTGTGCCCGGTATTCCACCAAGGCGCACCATGGGGCTGGGAGTCGAACCTGACTCGGCCGGCATGCACGGCGTGTACCTCAAAACCAAGTCCGGCGAGCAGACGACCCAAGGCGATGTTGTACTGGTCGGAGAACCCCCGACTGTTCTTGAAAGCTAGGCCAGAGGATTCCCACAGGTGCCACAACGAATATCGGGTGAACTTCTGGTTCACCAATGACGTGGCGTAGTCGACCAGTCGCCAACCATCGAGTTTGGCGCCCAAGCAGTCGTCCAAGGCTTCATCCAGGTCGCGCACGTCGCGTGGCAGGCTCAGGGCAGGCTCCGGAGCTCGGGCCACCACCGGGGCGGCCGCGACCGACAGCAGACTCGCCACCAAGGCAAAGCACCACTTGCGCTTCATCGTTTCCCTGCCTCCTTAGATAGCTCAGCCAGTTCAGCGTGCACGTCAAGCATGCGGGCCACCGAAGCGCGCCAGCCGAAGCCCTCCGCACGTTTCCGGGCGGCTTGCCGCAGCTGGGGTGATCGTCGAGCCAGTAGTCGCTCGATCGCGTCGGCTATCCCGGGGGCGCTGGGGCTCCCCCATTCGCCGCAGCTCTCATCGACCAATTCGCGGGCCCCGCCCCGACTCGCAGTAACGACCGGTGTGCCGCATGCCAACGCCTCCAAGACCGCAAGCCCGAAGGTCTCGGTCGGGCAGACCGACAGCGAGACGTCGGAACGGGCGAACCGGCGGGCCACCTCATCGCGTCCCGCCACGAAGCCATGAAAGATCACTGGTGCGTCGCCCGCCTGTCTTTGCATCGCAGCCACATCGGGGCCGGTGCCGTACATGTTGAGTTGGAAGTCGATCCCGCGGCGATGCAGCTCGACAGCGGCGGCCACCGCCAAGTCCGGGTGTTTCTCGTGCGACATTCTGCCCACATAACACAACTGGGCTGGACCGCGGCCAACATCGGGGGCGCCCTTGTCAGGATGAAATGTCTCCAGATCTACACCAAGTGGCACCTTGCGCAAGCGCGCGCCGGTGTGCGCGAACTCGCCCGCGGAGTAGTCCGAGGTAACCACTACTAGGTCGAAGCTCCTTGCAAATCGTCGGTTCATGGCCCCTACCAGCGCCTCGACGCCGGTCGCCGACCGCAGCCAGTCCGCCAGCATGTCGTCCAACCGCTCATGGCTGAACAGCACCGAGCCGATGCTGTGACGCGTGGCCCAGCGCCCCACTCCCGACAGCGTCCACTTATCCGAGCACTCCACCGAAGTCGGGTTGAACCGCTCCAGGACGCGAAGCACCCGCCCGGGCTGCATGATCATCCGGTAGGTGGATGACACCTTAGGCGCCTTGACCTGCACTATCGTGCCGTCTTCGGTCTGGTGAACACTGTCGTGAGCTCCCGGGATGACCAGGATACGTTCGGCACCCGAAGCGACGTAGCCGCGGCCAAGGTGCTCGATGGCCACCTTCATGCCACCGGATGTTGGCCCTACGAAGTTGGCGAGTTGGGCGATGCGCAGCTGTGCCACCGAACCTCCCGGGGTTGACTCAACCGAGCCTATCCGACCGCAGCAGGCCAACCACCCAACGCAGGAAAGCCGCCACCTTTGACTCGTCTCCTGGATATCCGGGACGAAAAGAACCCGACCGGCGGCGCATCCGATACGCACTGCCGGTCGGGTCAATTGTTGGGTGATCAGGCCTTGGCCGGGTCTTCTTCCTGCTTTGCCGTGTCGACGGCAGCATCAGCCTCGGCCGCCTCGACTGCGGCAGTCCCAGGCTCGACCAAGTCGGTGTCAGTGAGGTCCACAGGCGCATCCACAGCGGCGTTGTCGGCAGAAGCCTGGTCAACGGTCTTGAAGTCGGCCGGTGCAGCCGTCTCTTTCGCTGCCTTCTTCGGCTCGGCCTTCTTGACCGGCTCAGTCACCAACTCGATGATCGCCATCGGGGCATTGTCGCCCTTGCGCGGCCCGACTTTGGTGATGCGGGTGTAGCCACCCTCGCGGCCGACCATCTTCGGGGCGATCTCGGCGAACAGCACATGCACGATGTCGGCGTTGGTGATGGTCTGCTTGACCAAGCGCCGCGAATGCAGGTCGCCGCGCTTGGCTTTGCTGATCAGCTTCTCGGCGACCGGCTGCACGCGACGGGCGCGGGTCTCGGTGGTGGTGATGCGGCCATGCTCGAACAGCTGGCTAGCCAGGTTGGCCAGGATGATCCGCTCATGGGCAGGGCTGCCGCCGAGGCGGGGCCCCTTGCTTGGCTTCGGCATTTCTCAGTTCTCCAGGTTTCAGGTGAGGGGATCAGTACTGCTCGGTCTCGATGAATTCGTCGTCCTCGTCGCCAGCGGCGGCGAACTGGTCGGCGGCGGCCAGCGGGTCGAAGCCCGGCGAGCTGTCTTTGAGGACCAAGCCGAGTTCGGCCAGCTTCGCCTTGACCTCGTCGATCGACTTCGAGCCGAAGTTGCGGATGTCGAGCAGGTCCTGCTCACTGCGGCCCACCAACTCGCCCACGGTGTGGATGCC
>JAAYVP010000285.1 GCA_012517115.1 Brooklawnia sp.
CGCACCGGCGTCCTGCGCCGGCTCACAGACAGCTACGCACGAGACCGCAAGAAGATGGCAAGCGCATTGCGTGCCATCGTCCGCAACCCCGAGGCACGCACAGCGGAATTGCTGGACGCGGTGATGGTCGAGGCCCAGCGCGCGGACGCGGCAGTGGCCTTCGAACAGTGGCAGTTCGACCAGTTTGGGTGGGCGAAGACAAGAACCAACTATTCAGACCAGCTCCGCTCCATCACCATCCCCGTCCTGGTGATCCACGGAGATCATGACACCGGCGTGCCGGTCAACCGCGCGCGGGACGCCGCCAGAAAGCTCCCGGACGCTCGCCTACTCGTGGTGCCTGACGCCGGGCATTGGGTGCAGCGCGACCGGCCGGCAGTGGTCGTCCCTGCCGTCCTGGACTTCCTGGCCGAGCTTGTCTGATGTCCGTCGGATCAGGCCCAGCGGGCCAACGAGCGCACGGTGTCGATGGTGTCGGCCTCGGCCGACGTCTTGTCGTCCCGATAACGAACGACCCGCGCGAATCGCAGAGCCAGGCCGCCGGGGTAGCGGGGTGAGCGCTGAACTCCGTCGAAGGCGATCTCGACCACCTGCTGCGGGCGGACGGTGACCACCCAGCCGTCGTCGTCGAGCTTCAACTCCTCGAACCGGGCGGTCTGCCAGGCCAGCATCTCGTCGGTCATGCCCTTGAAGGTCTTGCCTAGCATCACGAACCCGCCATTGGCCGGATCGCGGGCGCCGAGATGGAGGTTGGAGAGCCAGCCCTTGCGGCGTCCGCTGCCGTGTTCCACCGCGAGCACCACCAGATCGAGGGTGAGGACGGGCTTCACCTTGATCCAGCCGGCCCCTCGGCGTCCTGCCTCATAGGGCAGGCTCAGGTGCTTGATCACCACACCCTCGTGACCCTGGGCGAGCACCTGGCGACAGAACTGTTCGGCGGCGGCAGCATCGCCGGTGACGATCCGGTCGACGCGCTGGACGATCGGCACCAACTCAGCGAGTCGCGCCTGCCGGACGCTGCCCGGCTGGTCCAGCATCTCGGTGCCGTCCACCTCGAGCAGGTCGAAGAAGTAGGACGAAAGCACGATGCCCCGCGGGTCGGCAGCCGACGCGCTGCGGGCCGCGGTCTCCTGGAAGGCGCGCGGCCGGCCGTCCGGATCGACGGCGAGCGCTTCGCCGTCCAGTACACAGCTATGACAGGGCAGGGCGGCCACCGCCGTGGCGACTTCGGGCAGCCGGACGGTGATCTCGTCCAGGCTTCGGGAGTAGATGCCCACCCGGTCGCCCTGTTTGTGCGCCTGCATGCGTATCCCGTCCAGCTTCGCCTCGACCGCTACCGGATCGCCGCCCAACTTGGCGAACGCCTCGGCGATGGTCGGCGCGCTGGCGGCCAGCATCGGCAGTATCGGACGACCCACCTGCAACCGGATCGCCACCAGAGCCTCGGCACCGCCCGAGGCCGCCGCCTGTGCCGCGGCCGGCACAGAGCCGCTGAGCATCGCTGCCCGCCGCACCAGTGCCAGCGGGACATCGAAGGCTCGGGCGATCGCCTGCAACAGGACGCCTTCGAGCGCTCCCTGGCGAGTCTCACCGACAATCAGCCCGCCCAGGAAGCGCTGCTCGTCGTCGGTGGCCCGGTTCATCAGCTCGGCCAGGCCCGCTTTCCGGGCGAGCTGCGAGCCCGGTCCGCTGAGGTCGCTCAGCCGATCGAGGGCGGCGTCGACCTCGGCGAGGGTGAGGCGCGGCGCCACTGCAGGCTGGAAGCCGGTCAGCGAACGCCACCCGATTCCGGTGCGGCGCTGCCGCAGCCTTCCGGCGAGGAAGTGTGCGAGCAGGTCGACCTCATCGGTCTCGGCCTGGGTGAGCAGGTCGGCCAGCACCGCGATCTTGCCGTTGCGCGCGCTGGTCGCCGCCACCTGTTGCGAGGCGTGAACCACGGCTGCGAAGAGCATGCTCCTTTCTACCTTGTGCCGGGGATCGCGGTGGCTGCCGAACGCCGCCACCCCCCCCGGCACGGCAGCGCGGCACCGCCTGCAGCCACCTGCTGGGGCTAGACCCACCGGCCCCGCGTGGTACACCCCCGCTGCCACTCGCCACCGAAGATGAGCATGCGGGACAATATGAAGACATGGATGAGCACGACTACCTCGCCACACTTCACCCCTCACGGATACGCGAGGTACAAGCCGGCGCCCTGTCATGGGCAACGGTCGACATCATCGACATCGAATCCGGTGACGGTGAGGCCGTGCGCGCTGGGCTGGAACGATTCGGGCTCAGCACTCGGCGCACTCAGGTCGGCCAAGCTCGTCACCTCGTCACCGCGCTGGCCGGGCACAGCACGGCTGAGTTTCTGCTCCTGCTTTGTCACGGCGACGAGGGAGACCTCGTGCTGCCCGAACTCGCCGCAGCGCTCGAGCAATACCAGCCGTTCCATGGCCGGGTTACCCCTGAAGACCTTCGCGGCTTCGCCCGGTTGGAGGGCCAGACAGTCATCGCCACCGGCTGCGAAACCGGGCACCCTGAACTAGCCCAAGCATTCCTGGACTGCGGCGCGGCGGCATACGTTGCGCCCACCGGAGCGCCGTTCGGCTACGCCAGCTACTTCGCGCCAATCTCACTGTTCTACGACCTCACCGAGCAACGAAGCTTGGATGAGGCCATCACGCACCTCAATCAGCACGACGACGAACTCAGCATGTGGCGGCTCTTCCGCCCATGATCAGTGCCGGCGACCAACGGTTCGAGCCTTGTGCGTGGGGTGGAGCTAAGGGTGTCTGGGTTCGTGACATATGTCGCAGGTGATGTGTCGCTGGTGTCTCGCGGGATAGGTCACAGTCCGAGGCATGTCGAAACGTCGGGTCGTGGTCTTGAAGATCGTCGCCGGACAGCTCACGGTCACGGCGGCCGCTGAGGAGTACGGGATCTCGCGGCGACAGCTGCACCGACTCTTGGCCCGATACCGACAAGACGGCATCGAAACGGTCGAGCCACGCTCGCGTCGGCCACACTCCAACCCGCGCGTGACCCCACCCGAGGTCGTGGACAGAATCGCTCAGCTTCGCACGACACTCACCGCCAACGGTCTCGACTCCGGCCCGGTCACGATCGGATGGCTTCTCACTCAGGAAGGACTGCCAGCACCAGCGCCGGCCACGATCCACCGAATCCTGACCCGCGCGGGCCTGATCATTCCCGAGCCGAGGAAACGCCCACGATCGTCATACGTGCGGTTCGAAGCAGCACAACCCAACGAGACCTGGCAGTCCGACTTCACCCACTGGCGTCTCCACGACGGCACCGACGTGGAGATCCTGAACTGGCTCGACGACCACTCCCGCCTGCTGCTCAGCTGCACCGTCCACCGCCCCGTGACCGGCCACGACGTCGTCACCACCTTCCTCGACTGCCTCGACACCTACGGGCCGCCCGCGTCGACCCTGACCGACAACGGCCGCGTCTACACCGCCCGCCACTGCGGCTCCCGCAACGCGTTCGAATACGTCCTCGCCACGCTGAACATCACGCAGAAGAACGGCGCCCCGAACCACCCGCAAACGAGGTGACAGAATCACTTGGCAAGTTCCCTTGCGGCAAGTAACCTTGTGACATGAAGCCGGAGCCCATCATCCTCGACAGTGCCCACCGGCACGGCGTCACGGATGCGGCCATGCTCCATGCGCTCCGTTTCCCTGTCCGCCACTTCGTGCAAGACGACTCCATGACCATGTTCATCGGCCCCGATGAAACCGGCACCCTCGTAGAGGTCGGTGTGATCGAGTGGCACGGTGTCATCGCCATCGCTCACGCCATGCGCCCGGCCCGAACCAAGTATCTGAGGTGAACCACCATGACTCGACGCTCCGTTGAAGACATCAAGGCCCGTGCGGACGAGTTCGCCGACGCCTTCGAGAACTACGACCCGAAGCCCGGCGATCAAGACGCGCCGCTCCCGCCCGCGATGGCGGTCAAGCTCGCCGCCTGGCGACGCGATGCCGCCGAGAAAGAACTGGCCGAAGCGGTACGAGCTGCGCGCGAGCAGCGACTGTCCTGGCGCGAGGTAGGCGAAGCGATCGGCACCAGCGGCGAAGCCGCCCGACAGCGTTACAGCGCGACGGCATGACCGGCGTCCCGACAATGCGACGCATCAACGGCGAGAAGTTCGGACGGCGTTCGATGCGCGCATGGCGGGCCGCGACCAAGAGATAGCCGACCTCATGGCGAACCGGGCCAAGCTCGAAGCGGAGAGCGACAAGCTGCTCGCGGCCCACTTCGCCGACGCCATCGACTTCCCCACGTTGAAGCGGCATCAAGACCGCATCCGCGCGGGCCTCGCCGACGTCAGCGACGTCGACCGCCGCTTGGCGAGCCAGGCGTTCTACACGCGCTTGGAGATCACCGACGACGAGCAACTGCGCCCACACCTCGCGGAACCGTTCGCCACCATCATCCGCGAAGCACACGACAGCGGCGAGGAAGAGGAACCCTTACGGGAACACGACACGCCTACGCATGTCGCGTGTTCCCGAAAGACACTTTGGGTGGAGCATAGGGGACTCGAACCCCTGACCTACGGCTTGCAAAGCCGTCGCTCTACCAACTGAGCTAATGCCCCTGAATCGCGCGCCTATCGTACTCGCGTCAGGCCTCGAGAGCCAAAGCGACGCCCGAGTACCGGATACCCCGGAATTGCTCCGGACGCCTAGTCTTGACGCATGGTTTCCAGGCTCTACCGCACGCAACGCGAGTGGATGAGCCATGCCCTGCAGCGTCGAGCTGCGCTAGAGGCGATGAGACGTCCCCAGTCCCTGCTGCTCGGCCACGACCCCTGCGACGCTGATCCCATGCTGATCCGGTCGGCGTTGCACCATGGCGAATCAGCGGGACGCGACTGCCCGGTCTGCACTTCCGACAGACTGGTCGTCCTGCATTACGTCTTCGGCGACCAATTGGGACAGTTCTCCGGACGCATCAAGTCAGCTGAAGATCTAGTCGAGATGGAGCAGCAGTTCGGCGAGTTCAAGGTGCGTGTCGTCGAGGTCTGCCCCGACTGCGGTTGGAACCATCTGATCGAGACGTTCATACTAGGTGATGGCCAGCGGCGACGACCACCTCGCCGGCAGCAGACAGTTGAGGACATCTATGGCTGAATCACAGTCAAACCGGCCCAAGCGTGCGGCCGAGCCGTCCAGTCGGAACGGGCGCGGCAAGACCACCACGTTGGGCAAGGTAATGCGCGGGCTGCTGATCCTGATCGTCGCCGGCGCGCTGGTTGTCACCGTCGCGGGCTTCATCTTCTACGAACGTGCCGAACTGCCCGATGTGAACGCCGAGTTCGACACCCAGACGACCCGGCTGTACTTCCGGGACGGCGAAACCGAGTTGGGCCAACTGGCGGTGCAGAACCGCACGGTCATCGGTTTCGAGCAGATGCCGCAGTCGATCAAGGACGCAGTCGTCGCCGCCGAGGACCGCACTTTCTGGACCAACCGGGGCATCGACCTCAAGGGTCTGGCCAGGGCCGCGTGGGGCATCGTCCGCAACCAAGAGATCGTTGGCGGCGGTTCCACCATCACCCAGCAGTACATCAAGATCAGGTACCTGACCAGCGAACAGACGCTCAGTCGCAAGCTGAATGAGTTGGCTCTGGCGATCAAGATGAACAAGGCGGAGACCAAGGAGGACGTCCTCAGCGGCTACCTCAACACGATCTACTTCGGACGCAATGCCTACGGCATCCAGGCGGCCGCGGACGCGTTCTTCGGCGTCGGAGCCGAGGAGCTGACGCTGCCGCAGTCGGCTGCGTTGGCGGCAATCATCAACCAGCCGTCCGCACTCGACCCGGCCAACGGTGAGCAGTCCCGACAGACCCTGCTGGAGCGCTACAACTACGTCCTGGACGGCATGCTCGAGTTGGGGACGATCACTCAAGCCGATCATGATCAGTACTTCAACCAGTTGCCTGAGTTCCCCGATATCCCGGTCGACGACGTCTACGGCGGTCCGAACGGCTTCCTGATCAAGATGGCCACCGATGAACTGGAAGCTAACGGGTTCACCGCCGAGCAGATCAACGGCGGCGGACTGACGATCATCACCACCATCGATGCCGAAATGCAGCAGGCCGCGATCGACGCCGCGCAGTCCACCATCGCAGAGGCTGTCGCCAACGGCCGCCCTGATGCCGACCCGAACGGTCTGCACGCCGGATTGGCCTCGATCGAGGTCGGCACCGGGCAGATTCTGGCTCTCTACGGCGGCGCCGACTACGTCAACAACTCCCGCAACTGGGCCACCACACCGCGCTACGCCGCCTCCACCTTCAAGGTCTGGGGTGCGGTGGCGGGACTGCGCAACGGATTCGGCCTGCAGTCGACCCTGCAGGGCAGCACTTACACACCTTCAGGCGACTCCGTGCCGGTGCACAACGACTCGGGTTACAACTACGGAACGGTGACTTTGCTGAAGTCGATCACCGACTCCATCAACACTGCGTTCGTCGATCTGGTTTCCCGCATCCCCAACGGCACCGAGGAACTGATCCGGGCTGCGAACGACGGCGGGATCCCTGAGGACCCGTCGTGGGCGCCACAGGGCAACCGGATGGTGCTGGGCGAGGGTGAAGTCACCGCCCTCGACAACGCAACCGGGTTCGCCACCCTGGCCAACAACGGCGTCCGCAACGAAACCCATATAGTCGCCGAGGTGCTGGACGCTAGCGGCAACGTGATCCACACCGGCAAGACCGAAGGCGAGCGCACCATCGAAGAGACCGTCACTCGCGATCTCACCTATGCGCTGTCGCAGGCGGTGGCTGGTTCCACCTCGAATGCGGTCGGTGGGCGGGCGGTGGCCGGCAAGACCGGTACCGAGGGTGTCCAGGTTGGCTTGCAGCAAGGTGTCACCGAGACGCTCACCCGGGCGGCCTGGCTGGTCGGCTACACCAAGCAGATCGCCACTTCGGTGGTGATGGTCGCCGGCGACACCGGAAACGACAACCTTGATGTCTATGGGCCTGGTGGATCCACCTTCTACGGCGCCGGGTATCCGACTCAGCTCTGGAACGCCTACATGGCAAGGGCAGTGGAGGGCATGGAATACCTGCCGTTCGACCCGCCCGCCAACATCCAGCCGACCGTGAAGAACACCTTGCAGGCATCCCCGGCAACCACGGTGGCGCCATCTTCGGAAGAGCCGACCACCGAGGCACCGGCCACCCCGGATGAGCCGGCCACCCAAGCGCCGACCACCACACAGGTGCCGTCGATCACCTGGCCACCTTTCACCACCGAGGTGCCCGACATCACCGATTTGCCGACCACGACGGCACCGGCCGGATGGCCGTCCGGTCTGCCGTGGCCGGGCTGAGACCGACCCACCTCAGGTCCGGCGGCGTCCGGGTGCTGCGGCGCAATGGGCGGGTGAGCGAGCCAGCCGATCTCACGTATCGTCTGGGCGGCAACATAGGTCGGCGGGCGCGCCGGTCGGGTTTCTGGTTCGATCCGGTCGTCTGGTCGGTGCTGGCCGCGACGCTCACCTGGCTGGTGGTCATCTTGCGTCAGGTGCCTTGTCGGCCGACCGCGGACGGCTTCCCCAACGCGTTCTTGCGGTTGTGTTACAGCGACATCCCGGTCCTGTACTTGGGACGCGGCATCAGCACCGGCGCTGACTTCTACACCGAGGTGGCACTGGAGTATCCCGTCCTCATCGGGTACTTCATGGCCGCCGCTCGGGGCGTCACCGGATTCCTCGGTGGCGAGGTCTCGTCGGCGGCAACCTACGAGCAGCAGGTGGCGGCGTCCCAAGTCTTCTTTCAGGTCACCGCGGTCGGCCTGTTCATCTGCTTCTTGGTGACGGTGGCGGTGCATTTGCGGTTGGCTGGCCCGACGCGGGCCTGGGACGCGCTGCTGATCGCCGCGTCCCCAGTCGTCATGGCGAACGCCCTGATCAACTGGGATTTGCTTGCGGTGATGCTGACCGCGTTGGGTCTGCTGTTCTGGCAGCGCCGCAATCCGGTGATCTCAGGTGGTCTTCTCGGGCTTGCGTTTGCGGCGAAGTTCTACCCGGTGCTGGTGCTGGTGGCAATCACGCTGCTGTGCGTGCGTGCCGGCCGCCACCGGGTCATCGGCCAGGTCTGGGCAGCCGCCCTGCTGACCTGGTCGGTGGTCAACGTGCCCATCATGGTCGCCGCTTGGGACGGCTGGGCGGAGTTCTGGGCCAAGAACGCAGCTCGGGGCGCCGATCTGGGGTCGATCTGGTATGTGCTGGGTTTGGTGGGTCTGTCAGTTCCGGCGGTCTCTGCCATCGCGTTCGCCGGCATGGCCGCGGGTGGCATCGCGATCATCTGGTTGGTGTTGAAGGCGCCCCGGCGTCCCCGATTGGGGCAGGTCGCGCTGCTGCTGCTGGTGGTATTCCTCATCTTCAACAAGGTCTACTCCCCGCAGTACGCGCTGTGGCTGCTGCCGCTGGTGGTGCTGGCCAGGCCGAAGCTGTTCGACGTGTCAGTCTGGACACTCGGCGAAATCGGTTATTTCGTGTCCATTTGGGGATTCCTGCACGGGGCGCTGGGGCCAGGCCGTAACCCGGAGTGGATCTACTGGGTGGCGGTGATCCTGCGCATCTTCATCCAGCTGTGGTTCGCCCTGCGGGTGGTCGATGACATTATGAGGCCTTGGGAGGACCCAGTCCGACTGCCCATGGTGGACGACCCGATCGGTGGCGTCCTCGATCACGCCCCGGACGCACGCTGGGCGGCGTTGCTTGAGACTCCCCGGGCAGCCGTGCCATGAGCGCCACCTCGACGCGTGGGGACGCAAGGGTGGTGGTGATCACCTGGCTCGCGACCCGCGCAGTCCTGCTGCTGGTCGTCCGGCAGGTGATGGCCGACACCGGCTCATCCCTGACCCAGGTCTTGACGCAGTGGGACGTCGTCCACTACCTGACCATCGCGGAGCACGGCTACCGCGATCCCCTTGACGTGGCCTTCTTCCCCGGACTGCCGTTGCTGATGCGATTCCTGGCGGCGTTCGGCGTCCCGATGGTGCTGGGCGCGGCCGTCCTGGCGCAACTGGCGTCAGCGTTGGCGGCGTGGGCGCTGCACCGGATTGCCGGCCCCTGGGTGGCCAGCCTGTGGCTGCTGGCACCGATGACCGTCTTCACTGCGGTGCCTTACACCGAGCCCTTCTTCTGTGCTGCTGCTTTCTGGGCCTGGCAGCGTGGCCTGTCCGGACGTTGGGGTCAAGCGGCAGCGCTAGCTGCGGTGGCCTGCGCGTTCCGGATCTCCGGGGTATTCCTGCTAGCCGCGCTCGGCATCATGATCCTGGTTCAGCAGGATAGAGAGTTCCGTGAGCGTCTGCGCGACGCCCTGTGGCTGCTGATGCCGGTCGCGGTACTCGGCCTTTACGTGGTCTTCCTGCACCAGCAAACTGGCTCGTGGACCGCCTGGTACACCGCCCAAGGTGCCGGTTGGCAGCGGAACCTGTCGTGGCCTTGGGAGGCGCTGGCGGCGACGTTGCCACTCACTGCATCGTCCCATTGGCCCGGGCGGCCCGAGGTGCCGGTGATGTTCCGCCTCGAGATCGTGTCAGTGGCGCTCGGCTACCTGACGGCCATCTGGTGCCTGTTCCGGCGGCGCTGGGCGGAATTCACTTGGGTCTTCGTCAGCGTGGTGGCGCTGAGCAGTTCAGGCTGGTTCATGTCAGTGAACCGGGCTGTGCTGCTCTGGTTCCCGCTGTTCGCAGCACTCACCGGTGTCGTGCGCTGGCGGCCAAAGGGCAGCGGTGCACGGGCGGCGTGGCGGGTGCTGCTGATCATGGTCCTGATTGCCGACCTGGCGGCGATCGCGTGGTGGGGCTGGTTGTTCGCGACGGCACAATGGGCGTCCTGATTGCCTCAGGTTTGTTCGAAGCCAGCCAACACCCCCTGCCCGGTGACCGAGCGGGCCGCGGCGACGATCGCGTGCTGCAGTGACGAGGTGAAGTCGCGCCCATGGGCTAGATGAGCGGCCAGCGCGCCGTGCAGCACATCACCGGCGCCAGTGGTATCGACCACCTCCACCTTCGGCACCGGAAAGTCACGAGTCCGGTCGCCGATCACCGCCTGCACCGGCAGTTCGCCGCGACTACGGGCCAACCGGGCAATCCCGTAATCGGCGAGGTCGGTCAGGGCGTCGGCGGGACGGCGGCCGGGCAAGGCGAAGTCAGCGGACACCACGGCGATGTCGAGGCGAGGCAGCAGCAGCTGTAAGCCGGCTTTCCAGGAACCGCCATCGAGCAAGTGGATCGGCGCTGGCTGCGAGGCCAACGCCAGCGATGCGTCCAGCAGGTGCCCGTCGTGCAGAACCACCTCGGCGCCCTCGACGAGTTGGGCAGCGGGAGCTTGGGCGCCCAGAAGTGCGCTGGCATTGCGGGAGACCACCGACCGTTTCCCGTCCGGGGTAACCATGATGGTCGAAACCGGCAACTGATGGTCGGGGGACGCTAGGTCAATCACTTCGACACCGATCAACCGGGCCCGCATCAAATCGGCCAGGTCGGACGCGCCGAGGGCCGTCACCAGACGTACCCGGCAGTCGAGACGGGACGCCACGCGCGCCGCGTTCGCTGCCGGGCCGCCGACGTCGTACCAAAAGTGGGTCGAAACGACCTTCTGGTTCCGCGCGGGCAGCGCGTCCACCGCATGCACTAGGTCGAGGGTAGTCAGGCCGACGCAGACAACCAGTGGTGACATGCTGACATCGTAGGTTGGCGCAGCGCGGGTTGAACTGGAGTAGCCTCGACGGCAACGCGCGGATCGGGGAGCGCGGCGGATCGGGAGGGTTTCGATGCGGGCACCTGATTGGACCAGTGCCGTCATCTGGTATGCGATCTACCCGCTGGGCATGGTAGGGGCGCCCAGACAGGCTGCGGCCGACGCCGAGCTTAGCCATCGACTCGGCCGGATCGAGGCGTGGCTGGACCACCTGATCGTGCTGGGCTGCAATGGGCTGGCGCTGGGCCCGATCTTCGACTCCCGCAGCCATGGCTACGACACCCTCGACTACTTCCGGATCGACCCCCGGCTTGGTGATGATGCCGACTTCGATCACCTCGTGCAGGCGTGCCGAGAGCGGGGCATCCGAATCCTGCTGGACGGGGTCTTTAACCACGTCTCCGCCGACTTCCCGGCGCTGGTCGAGGCGCTCGCCGACCCGGACGCCGCCACCGCTGGTTGGTTCCATATCGACTACACGACCAGCCCGCCGACGCGACTCAACTTCGAAGGCAGCGACGACCTCGTCCGGCTGAACCATGACAGTCCTGACGTGGTCAAGTTCGTCGGCGACGTGATGACGTATTGGCTGGCGCGTGGCGTCGACGGCTGGCGACTTGACGCTGCCTACGCTGTCGACCCGCAGTTCTGGGCACGGGTGCTCGGCCGGGTTCGTGCCGAATATCCGCAGGCGCTGTTCGTCGGCGAGGTGATTCACACCGACCTCGCCCGGGTGGAGGCCGCCACCGTCGATTCGATCACCGCCTACGAGCTGTGGAAGTCGACCTGGAGCGCGATCAACGACCACAACTTCTTCGAACTCGATTGGACGATGACCCGCCACAACAAACTGCTCGATCTGGTGCGGCCACTGACGTTCGTCAGCAATCACGACGTGACCAGAATCAGCAGCAAACTGGGCCCGCAAGGGGCCCGGCTGGCGTTGGTGGTGCTGGCCACTGTCGGCGGCATGCCGTCGATCTACTACGGCGATGAGGGCGGGTTGCCCGGCATCAAGTACGAGCGCCCAGGCGGTGATGATGAGGTGCGCCCCGAGATGCCAGCCGAACCCCTGGGCTGGCAAATGCCGCATCCCGATCTGTGGCGAGCGCATCGCGACTTGATCGCCCTGCGTCGCAACCATCCTTGGCTGGTGGACGCCCGGCATGAGGCCGTCAAGGTCGACTCCGAGCGCTATGTCTACAAGATGTCGGCTGGGGACCAGTGGCTGCAGGTTGAGCTCGACCTGACCGACGGCTACTCCGCGGTCATCCGGGACGCGTCCGGGGAGATCTACCGCCACTGAGCGTGCACTGCGCCTGCCCGCCCGCTGGTTCGGTGATGGAATGGAGTCCCCTCAGCAAGCACGGGCGGAAGGTGGTTGATCATGGCCAAGGAAATCTACTGCGCGTTCGGCGTCGACGTCGACGCGGTCGGCGGCTGGCTCGGCTCCTACGGCGGTGAAGACTCGCCGGGCGATATTTCGCGCGGCATCTTCGCTGGCGAGGTGGGGGTGCCACGGTTGGTCAAGTTGTTCACCCGCCATCAGCTGCCCGCTACCTGGTTCGTGCC
>JAAYVP010000286.1 GCA_012517115.1 Brooklawnia sp.
AAGCGCGACGATCTTCCTGCAACAGCTCGGCCGCGGCCTGCGCCGCACGCCCACCAAGGCAGTCCTGACGGTCCTGGACTTTGTCGGCCTTCAGAACAAGCATTTCTCCTGGGATCGGAAACTCAGAGCCCTGACAGGCCTGACGCGACGAGGCGTCCAGCGGGAGATTGATCGCGGCTTCCCGTTCCTGCCGGCCGGCTGTCAGATCGTGATGGACCGGGAGTCGCAACGAATCATCCTGGACAATCTCAAGGACCAAATCGCGAGCCGATGGGCGCCGATGGTGGCCGAACTCCGGTCCTACGGCGACCAGGACCTCGCCACCTTCCTCGACGAGTCGGGTCTGGAACTCGCTGACATCCTCCGACGTGGCAGCCGCTCGTGGACGCAGTTGCGTCGCGAGGCGGGCCTACCGACACTAACCGGGGCTGAGCAGGAGGCGCGGCTCCTCAAGCGGGTCCGAGCCCTTGCGCATGTCGATGACGTCGCTCGCGCCCGGGGATACGAACAGATCCTGGGAGACGATGCGCCCGCATACGGCGACCTCAGCGACGCTGAACGCCGGTTGGCGGACATGCTCTTCTTCTCGCTGTGGCCAGACGGTGGCGGGTTCGACACAGTCGCCGAAGGCCTAGTGGCACTGAGACGGGAGCGGGCTGCACTGGCTGAGTTCTCCAGCGTTGTCGACATCGCGTTCTCCGGCGCGAGGCGCGTCACCTTCGACCTCGCCGGCAAGCTGGCGGAAGTTCCGTTGAAGGTCCATGCCCGCTATCAGCGTGAGGAGGTCCTCTCAGCCCTGGGCTACGCGTCCATGGCCCGCAAGCCGAACTCCTTCCGCGAGGGAGTCCTCTATGCACCCGAGCCGAACGTCGACGCGTTCTTCGTAAACCTGAAGAAGTCCGATGCTGAGTTCTCGCCCACGACCATGTACCGCGACTACCCAATCAGCCCGTCACTGTTCCATTGGGAGAGCCAATCGACGACGACAACCACATCACCCACGGGCCAGCGCTACCTATCGGGCTCCAGCTCGGTCTTGATATTCGTCCGCGAGGAGAAGGAGAACGAGTTCGGTACTTCGCCGTATCTCTTCCTCGGTCCAGCGACCTACGTGAGCCATCAAGGGGAGCGACCCATCTCGATCACCTGGAAGCTCCAGCACGCGATGCCGACCGATTTCTTCCATCTCGCAACGGTCGCAGCTCAGTGAGCATCGAAAGCGCAGCCGTCGTCGGCGCTGTGATCGTCGTCGAGGGACAGGTGCTCGCCGCTCGCCGTACGCGCCCTGCGGATCTCGCCGGCTATTGGGAGTTTCCGGGCGGGAAGGTCGAGGTCGGCGAGGACCCGCGTGTTGCGCTAGTCCGCGAGATCCGCGAGGAACTTGCTGCCACTGTCATCGTTGCCGACGAGATCACGGGAGACGATGGCCCCTGGATCATCTCGGAGAAGTACGTGCTACGACTCTTCCTAGCTACGGTGGTCAGCGGATCCTTGGTGCCAGGCCCAGACCACGATGAGATCCGCTGGCTCGACGGTGCCAGCCTCGAAGCAGTCGACTGGTTACCCTCAGACCGGGCCGCGCTTGGCGCGGTACGCGGAGCGCTGCGGTCGATCTGAGCCGCGGACCCAGGCGAGCGTCCTGGGTTACCCAAGGGGTCTGTGAGGGGGTGACATAGCATGCAGAGCATGCTTCAACTTGGAACAGGGGGCCCAAACAACCCTGCTGGCGTCCACCGCCTGCAGTACATGGTGGACGACACCCGGCTGGACAACGGCCTGCGGGTTGTCGTGAACCCCGATGCGATGGCTCCGGGGGTGGCGGTCAACCTCTGGTACCGGGTGGGATCGGCCGATGAGTCGCCCGGTTGCACCGGCTTCGCGCACCTGTTCGAGCACCTGATGTTCGCCGGATCGCGCAACGTCGAGAACGGGGAACACCTGGCCGCACTGCAAGCGGTGGGCGGCTCGGTGAACGCAACCACCAGCTTCGACCGCACCAACTACTACGAGACGGTCGGTCCGCACGCCCTCGACCTTGCGCTGTGGTTGGAAGCGGATCGGATGAGCAGTCTGAACGTCGACCAGACCAACCTCGATACCCAGCGTGAGGTGGTCAAGGAGGAAAAGCGGCAGCGCTACGACAACGTCCCCTATGGCGACCAGTTAGAGCTGCTGTTGGCGCTGAACTTCCCGTCTGCGCACCCGTACGGTCACCCGACCATCGGTTCGATGGCCGACCTGGATGCCGCGACGCTGGACGACGTCCAGAGCTTCTACCGCACCTGGTACCAGCCGGCCGCCGCCGTGCTGACGTTGTCGGGGTCGATCAGCGTGGAGCAGGGCCGTGATCTGGCGCACCAGCATTTCGGCTGGCTGCCCAACCGCCCGGCTCCAGCGTCCCCGGTCGAGTACCCCTTGCCTCAGCACCAAGGCAATCCGGAGATGGTGGTCGAACGCGATGTCCCCAGACCGATGTTGCACCTGTGCTGGCGAACCCCGAAGCTGACCCACCCCGACCGACTCGCGGTCGACCTGCTGCTGGCGCTGCTGACCGACGGACAGTCGTCCCGGCTGCAGCGCGCCCTCGTGCGTGACACTCAACTGGCCGAAGGGGTCGGCGGCTATGACATGGGGCTCGCCCGAGGAGGCTCGATAGGAGTCATCTCCACCCGCGCACGCGATGGCATTGAGCTGGATCGCCTGGCAGAACCCGTACTGGAAGTCCTGGCCGACCTCACGCACCACGGCCCCACCGAACCTGAGCTGGCCCGCGCCAAAGCCGGATTCGAACGGCAGTGGCTTTCTGCCCTCGCCCCCGTAGAAGATCGGGCCGACCAACTCGGCTTCTACGCGACCCACTTCGACGATCCGCTGCGGATCAACAGCGAATTGGACGAGATCGAGCGGCTGGAGCCGACCGACATCGCCCGGGTCGCAGCGCGCTGGTTCAAGCCCGACCACCGAGCCACTCTGCGATACCTGACCAAAGGCGGCGCCGCGTGAGCCAGCTACCTCGCCCCGCAGTCACCGAAGCCCATCCGTGGATGTTCCCCGAGCCGCGCGAATTCGATCTAGGCAATGGTGCCCGAGTCTGGCTCTTTGACCTGCCAAGTCAGCATGTCATCAGCGCCCAGGTGGTCTTGGACGTGCCGGTCAGCTGCGAACCCACAGAATTGGAGGGGCTGGCCACCATAGCGGTAAGAACCAGCGACGAAGGCAGCATCGACCACCCAGGAGCCGAATTGGCCGAGCTGGTGGAGGGCCTCGGCGCGATCTACAGTGGCGCGGCCACTCAGTCGTCCACGGTCTGTCGTCTCGAGGTACCTAGCACCCGGCTCAGTGGATCGTTAGGGCTGCTGGCAGAGATCATCACCCGTCCCGCCCATGATGCTGCCGATGTCGAACGGCATATCGCCTTGCAGTTGGCTCAAATCGAGCAGTCGATGGCGCGCAGCTCGGCACTTGTCCAACTAGCCTTCCAGCGTGCCGTCTTCCACCCTGGCTGCCGGATGGGACGCCCGACCGCCGGGCGGATGGCGAGCGTGGCGCAGATCAGTCGCGACGATGTCGTCGCCTTTCATCGCCGCTGGTGGCGTCCGGACGGGGCAACCATCATCCTGGCCGGGGCGCTGCCACCGGCCGCCGACCAGCTGGTCACTGACGCCTTCGGTGGCTGGGCGCCCACCGGCGAGCAAGCGATCCACGAAGAGCCTCGCCCCAACCCGGCCGGTGCTCAGGTTTGGGTCGTCGATCGGCCCGGTTCGGTGCAGGCCGACATCCAAATCGGCATGGTGACCCCCGACCGGCATGACCCACGATGGGCCGCGCTCGAGGTAGCAGCCTGTGCGGTCGGCGGCTCGTTCGCATCCAGACTGAATGCCGCGCTGCGCGAAGAACTCGGGTACACCTACGGCGCACACGCCGGCTTCCGGCCGCTGCGCGGTGTCAGCACCTTCGCGATGCGGACTAGTTGCCGCACC
>JAAYVP010000287.1 GCA_012517115.1 Brooklawnia sp.
GCACCTGGCCGGGTCGAGGGCACCGTTTTGTTCCACTGCGGCGAGCGTCGACTCGCCGCCGCCATCAGGCTCGACGAGCAAGACCGGCGATGGGTCTGCGGTCAGCTCGAACTGCTGCTACCTGAAGGGATCACCGCGCCGGTCAAGCCGCGTTGGGATTACGCCCGTGGCAGAGCTTGAACTTCTTGCCCGAACCGCACGGACACGGTTGGTTGCGCCCAACTCCGGCATACGGGTCGTCGCTCGCTGATCCGGCACCAACACCGCTTCTGCTGGCAGCGCCCTGCTCATCGGGCGCCGAGTAGGCGAGTCGGCTGGAGTCTGCCCGGGCGGCAGCCCCCTTGATCCGGACCGAGCCCCTCGAGGGGCTCGCGGTGCTGGCCGCACTCGGCTCCGCAACTGCAGGCGTCGGCTGGTCGTCGGCCGCGCGTGCCGGTGGCTTACGCGCCGGTTTGCCTTTACGCTGCGAAGGGCGCTGCGGAGTCGACCCAGCGGCGGCAGCATCCGGTTGGACGGCCGCCGGCCCGGCGTCGGTCGCATTCTCTGCCCGGGCGTCGGTCAGCGCACCAGCCAATTGCCCGGCGGTCGCTGCGGCACTGGCTGCGCTCAACTGCGGACCAGCAGCGTTGGGGACGACCTGCACGTCGATGTTGAACAGGAAGCCCACCACCTCTTCAGCGAATCCTTCGCGCATGGCGTCGAACATCTGGGCGCCCTCACGCTGGTATTCGACGAGTGGATCGCGCTGGGCCATCGCCCGCAGACCGATGCCTTCGCGAAGGTAGTCCATTTCATAGAGGTGCTCCCGCCACTTGCGATCGAGCACCGTCAACCAGACCTGGCGTTCCAATTCGCGCATGTTCTCGGCGCCGAGCGACTCTTCTCTGGCGTCGTAGGCCCGGGCTGCGTCCTCGGCGAAGGCGTCGGCAAGTTGCTGCGGGTCGTCCTCGCTGAGGTAATCGTCGATCTCAAGGCTGACCGGGAAGAGTTTTCGCATCTCGGTCCACAACGCGTCCAGGTCCCAATCGTCAGGCAGCCCCGAGGTGTATTGCGCTACCCCGGCCCGAACCACCCGGTCGACGGTCTCACGCAGTTGCTCGTCTACCGGGTGGCCGCCGAGTACCTTGCGCCGGTCACCGTAGATAGCGTGCCGTTGCCGGTTCATGACGTCGTCGTACTTCAGCACGTTCTTGCGCATCTCGAAGTTCTGGGCCTCAACCTGCTTCTGTGCGCTCTCGATGGCCTTGGTGATGATCTTCATGTCGATTGGTTCATCGTCAGGCAGGTTCATCGACAGCATGGCGCGTTCGATGACGTCGGCCTTGAACAGCCGCAGCAGATCGTCCTCAAGTGACAGGTAGAACCGGCTCTCGCCCGGGTCGCCCTGGCGTCCGGAGCGGCCACGCAACTGGTTGTCGATGCGCCTGGACTCGTGACGCTCCGAACCGATGACGTACAGTCCACCCGCCTCGACCACCTCGTCGTGCTCGTCGGCGGTCTGGGCCGCTAACTGCTCGAGGGTCTCGGGCCACTCCTGCTCGTACTCATCGCGCTGCTCGACCGGATCGATACCGCGCTCCCGCAACAGTTGGTCGGCGAGGAACTCGGGGTTGCCGCCGAGCATGATGTCGGTGCCACGCCCAGCCATGTTGGTCGCTACCGTGACCGCACCCTTGCGGCCGGCCATCGCGACGATCGCGGCCTCACGCGCGTGCTGCTTCGCGTTCAGGACCTGGTGCGGGATGCCGGCCCGCTTCAGTTGCCGGCTGAGCAGCTCGGACTTGTTGACCGACGCAGTGCCGATCAGCACGGGCTGGCCCTTGTCGTGACGAGCGGAGACATCGGCTGTGATGGCGTCGAACTTGGCTGCTTCGGTGCGGTAGATCAGGTCGGTCTGGTCGGTGCGGATCATCGGCTTGTTCGTCGGGATCTCGATCACGCCCAGGCCGTAGATCTTCTGGAATTCCGACTCCTCGGTCTTCGCGGTGCCGGTCATGCCCGCGAGCTTGTTGTACATGCGGAAGTAGTTCTGCAGCGTGATCGTGGCGAGTGTCTGGTACTCGTCCTTGATCTGGACGCCCTCCTTGGCCTCAAGCGCCTGGTGCAGGCCCTCGTTGTAGCGGCGGCCGATCAGGGTGCGTCCGGTGTGTTCGTCGACGATCAGTACCTCGCCTTGGGCCACGACGTAGTCCTTGTCGCGGTGGAACAGTTCCTTGGCGCGGATCGAGTTGTTCAGGTAGCCGATCAGCGGGGTGTTGACCGATTCGTAGAGGTTCTCGACGCCGAGCACGTCCTCGGTGGTCTCGATGCCGTGGGCCAGTACTGACACGGTGCGCTTCTTCTCGTCCACCTCGTAGTCGAGGTCACGCTGGAGCCGGCCGGCAAGCTTGGCGAAGACCGGGTACCACTGCTTGTTCTCGGCGGCCGGGCCCGAGATGATCAGCGGAGTTCGGGCCTCGTCGATCAGGATCGAGTCGACTTCGTCGACGATGGCGTATTGATGTCCGCGCTGCACCAGGTCGTCGGGGCTGAGCGCCATGTTGTCGCGCAGGTAGTCGAAGCCGAACTCATTGTTGGTGCCGTAGGTGATGTCGGAACCGTAGGCCTTGCGACGTTCCGCGGGTGACATCTGGGACAAGATCACGCCGACGTCGAGTCCGAGGAAGTGGTGCACGCGTCCCATCTGCTCCGACTGGTACTGGGCCAGGTAGTCGTTGACGGTGACGATGTGCACGCCCTTGCCCTCCAGGGCGTTCAGGTACGAAGGCATCAGCGCGACGATGGTCTTGCCTTCGCCGGTCTTCATCTCGGCGATGTTGGCCTCGTGCAACGCGACGCCACCGACCAACTGCACGTCGAACGGACGCTTGCCCAGCACGCGGCGGGAGGCCTCGCGGATGGTGGCGAATGCCTCGGGGAGCAGTTGGTCAAGACTCTCGCCGTTGTCGAAGCGCTGCCGGAAGTCGGCGGTCTGGCCCTTCAGTTCGGCGTCGTCCATCGCGAGGTAGTCGTCCTCGATGCTGTTGATCTGGTCCGCTATCCGCTGCATCCGCTTCAGAATGCGTCCCTCGCCAGCATTGAGCAGGCGGTCCATGAAACCCACAGGTCAAGTCCTTTGCTGATCCTCGCCGCTGGACGCGCCGGATGCACGCCAACCTCGCAGCCAGCAACCATCTTACGATGCCACTGCCAACAGCCTCACATCGTGCGCTGCCACCTCGGACGGTACTCGGCGGGCATCTGCCGAGATGCCCGCCGAAGTCACTGCGACTATGCCTCTTCCTCCACCGCCAAGTGGATGACGCCGTAGTCGTACGCCTTGCGGCGGTAGACGACGCTGGGCTCCTTGGTTTCTGCGTCGACGTAGAGGAAGAAGTCGTGGCCGACCAGTTCCATCGCGTCGAGGGCCTGCGCCAGAGTCAGTGGAGCAGTGTTGAACCGCTTCTCGCGGACCACCAGCGGGCCGTCACCGGTCACCTCGAGCCCGGCAACCCGATGGGTGGGCACCTCGCCTGCCTGCGGCTCAGCTCCCGGGGCCTGGGCGGAGCCTGCCAGGTCGGGCTCGGTCGGCTCCCAGGCACCGCGCGTGCCGCGATGCTCCTTGCGACGGTCGGCGGCCCGACGCAACTGCGCTTTCAGTTTGTCTTCGGCCCGATCAAATGCAAGCATCTTCTCGGGTCCGTGCCCGGTGGCTCGGATCACCGGCCCCCTGCCCCGCAGTGTGATCTCACAGCGAACATCGCCGTCCGGGTCGCCTTTGGAATCGGCTGCGGTGAACTCGACCTCGGTGCGGATTACGCGCTCACGCAGTCGCGAGATGGTGGAATTGAGCCGATCGCTCACCTGCTCGCGAGTCGTGTCGCTGACCGTGAGGCGCCTGCCAGTGATACTGACGTCCATCATCGTTCCTTCCCTAGGGGCTGGCCGGGGCGACCAGCCGTGTGTGTCCCGATAGGGCACGCACCCGATAAACACCTGGCACGATCTCGCGGCTCGCATCTGCCGGGGGCTGGCCCGGGATCGATGCGCCACCAGATCGTGCCATGTATCAACGTTACTCACCCGATTGACCCCAGCGCGGGGTTTCGCAGATCGCCGCGAGCCCGGCCACCCGGTGACCGGACGCTCGCAGTGCCCGGCAGGCCTCGGCGGCCGTGGAACCGGTGGTGATGATGTCGTCTACCACCACCACCGTCAGCGCACCGGGCTGCGCGTCCATGGTGTTGGCCTGCGCGCCGAGCCGGGCAAGCCGGGTCTTGCCTACCTGGTCGGACGCCGCCCGGCCGCGGCTCAAGACCGGACGCATCGGCAGGCCGAGTTCGCGTCCCGCTACCCCGGCCAACGCCCGGGCATGGTCGTAGCCACGGCGCCGCACGGC
>JAAYVP010000288.1 GCA_012517115.1 Brooklawnia sp.
GCCACCGCATCGATCTTCATCAGCAAACGACGCGCCCAGTTGCAGGCGGCCCGCACTGCCGAACTGGAGGCGCCAGCTGAGGGCGAACTGCTCGACACAGCCGCCCCACCGCAAGCGATGGTGGTCGACGCTGAAGTCATCGAGGTCGAGCCGGAGCCTCTCGAGGCTGCCCAGGCCCCAGCGCCCGCGGTCGAAACGCCCGTCGTGGCGCCGGAGCGGGAACTGCCGCCGGAACCTGCCTACGAGCATCCCGAGGCGCCAGCGACCCGACTGGTGCGTCTGCGGCGTCGATTGGCAACCAGTAACAACGCGCTGGCGAGGGCGCTCGCCGAGTTACTGTCCAGCGACCGGATCGATGACGACACCTGGGACGATTTTGAGACCACCCTGATCACCTCCGATCTGGGCGTGGGCCCAACCACGGAACTGGTGGAAGCGCTCCGGCAGGAACTGCGCATCGAGGGCATCTCCGATGCGGCGCAGGCTAAGTCGGTGCTGCGCCGTGAACTGGTCAAGCTAGTCAACCCGGACATGGATCGCAGCCTCAAGCTGGGCCACCGCCCGGGTCAGCCTGCGGTGGTGCTGGTCGTCGGAGTCAACGGCACCGGCAAAACCACCACGGTCGGCAAGCTGGGTCGCATGTTGATCGCCGAAGGCAAGACCGTCCTGTTCGGCGCAGCCGACACCTTCCGGGCCGCCGCCGCCGAGCAGTTGACCACCTGGGGTGAGCGGGTCGGCGTCGAGACGGTCCGCGGCGCAGAAGGCGCCGATCCGGCGTCGGTGGCCTTCAACGCTGTCGAACAGGGGATCGAGGCCGAACTTGACGTCGTCCTGGTCGACACTGCCGGGCGGTTGCACACCAAGGTCGGTCTGATGGACGAGCTCGGCAAGGTCAAGCGCGTCATCGAGAAGAAAGCCCCGGTCAGTGAGGTGCTTCTGGTCATCGATGCGACCACCGGCCAGAACGGACTCACCCAGGCCCGCATCTTCGCCGAAGTGGTTGACATCACTGGCATCGTACTGACCAAGCTGGACGGCTCCGCCAAGGGCGGAATCGTCGTCCAGGTGCAGCGTGAACTGGGTGTCCCGGTCAAGCTCATCGGTCTGGGTGAAGGCGCCGACGACCTTGCGCCGTTCGACCCCGACCAATTCGTGGCAGGTTTACTCGGCGACTGATCGCGAGGCGCGACGCGGCCGGAATGCGACAGAATCCGGTCGCGTCCACAGCGGACGCGGACCCGCGATGTGGGGCGATGCATCCGGGCAAGACCTGCCCGCTCCTGCTTCGGCGAGCAAGCACAGTATCCTTGGGAGTCGCACCCCGTAGACCACCCGTGGCATGTGAAGAGGAATACGTGTTCGACACACTGCAAGACCGGCTTGCCGCCACTTTCAAGTCGTTGCGCGGCAAGGGCCGACTGACCGACGCCGACATCGACGCCACCGCCCGTGAGATCCGCATTGCGTTGCTCGAGGCCGACGTCAACTTGTCGGTGGTCAAGGAGTTCATCGGCCGGATCAAAGAGCGGGCGCACGCGGTAGAGCGCTCTCAGGCCCTCAACCCGACCCAGCAGATCGTCAAGATCGTAAACGACGAACTAGTCGAGATACTCGGCGGCCAGACCCGGCTGGTCCGGTTCGCCAAGCAGCCCCCCACCGTCATCATGCTCGCTGGCCTTCAGGGCGCCGGCAAGACCACACTCGCGGGCAAGCTTGGCGCCTGGTTGAAGGAACAGGGCCATTCCCCGGTGCTGGTCGCCGCCGACCTGCAGCGTCCCAACGCAGTTCAGCAGTTGCAGGTGATTGCCGAACGGGCGAAGGTGGCTTGCTTCGCCCCGCAGCCGGGCAACGGAGTGGGCGATCCGATCGTGGTTGCCAAGGACGCGATCGAGCACGCCAAGCAGAAGCTCTACGACGTCGTCATCATCGACACCGCCGGACGGCTGGGCGTCGACGGCGAGATGATGCGCCAAGCGTCCATGATCAAAGCGCTGACCAAGCCTCACGAGACTCTGTTCGTCGTCGACGCGATGATCGGCCAGGACGCGGTCAACACCGCGCTGGCCTTCGAAGAGGGTGTGGGCGTCGATGGCGTGGTGCTCACCAAACTGGACGGCGACGCCCGTGGCGGCGCCGCGCTTTCGATCGCCAAGGTGATCGGCAAGCCGATCATGTTCGCGTCCAACGGCGAGGCCCTGAAAGACTTCGATGTCTTCCATCCAGACCGGATGGCCAGCCGGATCCTGGGCATGGGCGACATGCTCACCCTGATCGAACAGGCGGAGAAGACGTTCGACGCCGAACAGTCCGCGGCTGCAGCCGAGAAGTTGTTGGCCGGACGCGGCCAGTTCGGTCTGGACGACTTCCTCGACCAGATGAAGCAACTGCGCAAGATGGGACCGCTGAGCAAGATCTTCGGGATGCTACCGGGTGCTTCCCAGATGGCTGCCATCAACGAGATCGACGAGAAGCAGGTTGATCGCATCGAGGCGATCATCTACTCGATGACCCCGGCAGAACGGGCCGATGTTGCCATCCTCAACGGCTCGCGGCGGGCAAGGATCGCTCGTGGCGCCGGCGTGGAGGTGCGCGACGTCAACGAACTGGTCAACCGGTTCATAGAGGCCCGCAAGATGATGCAGTCCATGGGCCAGGCGATGGGTGGCGGGTTGCCCGGGCTGCCCGGCGGGCGGCGTCCAGCCAAACAGCAGCAGGCCAAGAGAGGTAAGGGCGGTAAGAAGATCTCCGGTAACCCTGCCAAGCGTGCGGCTCAACTGGCCGAGCAAAATAGGCCAAAGCCGCAGTCGACGCTGGCCGGCGGGCAACCGAGCGCGGCCGAGATGCAGGCCGCGATGGCTGACTTCCAACTGCCTTCCGACGTGCAGCAAATGCTGAATCAGCAGAACAAGGGTCCCCGCTGACCGCGCGGCTGTGCACCACTCCAATGACCGACCCATCCCAGGAGTAAACGATGACCGCATGGCACCTGTCCGGGGTCGTCCTGCCGGATACCCAGCCGACCGACATTTGGGTCAGCAACGGGCTCATCAGTGACGAACCGATCCGTGGCGCGCAGACTATCGCCCGCGACCTCTGGATCATGCCGGGCCTGGTCGACGCGCACTGTCATATCGGTCTGGGGGCTGGGGGAGCGGTCGATCCGGCCACTGCGGAGCAGCAGGCCATCACCGACCGAGACTCCGGAGTCCTGCTGATCAGGGACGCAGGTGCGCCGGTCGATACCCATTGGGTCGATGACCGGCCCGACTTGCCCCGCATCATTCGCGCCGGACGTCACGTCGCGGTGCCCACCCGGTACATCCGCAACTTCGCCGTCGAAATCGATCCGGCCGATCTCGTCGCCCAGGTGGAACACGAGGCAACGGCGGGGGACGGCTGGGTGAAGCTGGTCGGGGACTGGATCGATCGATCGGCAGGAGACCTGCGTCCGCTTTGGCCGGCCGAGATCGCCGAGCAGGCCATCAACCGGGCCCATGAACTGGGCGCCAGGGTCACCGCGCACTGCTTCGCCGAGCAGTCAGTGGCTGAACTGGTAGCTGCCGGCATCGACTGCATCGAGCACGGCACCGGGATGTCCGATGAGGTCATCGAGCAGATGGCGGCTCGTGGGGTCGGGCTGGTGCCCACCATGACCAATCTGGAACACTTCCCCGACTTCGCTGCCGCAGGCCAGGCCAAGTTCCCCAGCTACGCAGCCCACATGCGGTCGCTGCACGCCAGCCGGTTTGAGGTACTCGGTGCCGCCCGCGAGGCGGGAGTACCGGTCTTTGCCGGCACCGACGCCGGCGGCACGCTGGGCCACGGCCGCATCGCCGAAGAGGCCGACCTGCTGGCGGCACTGGGCGGAAATGAGTTCGCACTAGGCGCGATCTCCTGGCGGGCACGTGAGTGGCTGGGCGCCCCGGGGATCGTGCCTGGAGCACCAGCCGACCTGGTTGTATTCGATGACGATCCTCGCCACAACCTTGCGGTTCTGCACTCACCGGCGTTGGTCATGCTTCGGGGGAATCCGATTCGCCGCTGAGCGGGCGCTGCTTGCCTGCGGAGCGCCGCTCGGTCAACTGTGCCGGTGGTGGGTTTCAGCTGGGGTCTGCGCGCGAGCTGGGTGTTCCTTAGAATCGCCAAGACGATCACTATGACAGTGCATCGTTCGCTGCCTTAGGAGGGTTCGTGACCGGAACTCAGATGATGGGCTTCATCTACCAAGGCCCCGGGGTACCTGCTGAATTGGGTGCGCTACCCAAACC
>JAAYVP010000289.1 GCA_012517115.1 Brooklawnia sp.
AACGGAGACATTCTCTGCACGAGCCGCGAGGAGGGCATGACATGCGAAAACACCAGCGCAGGTGCAGGCTTCACCGTCTCAAGCAGCGGAATCACAACGGCTGACGACAATCCACCATCACCCTTCCTTGGATGGTGAAAAGGTGAGCTTGATGCCTTACGGTCAGTCTCGATGCGACCCGCCACCCACGGTAGCTGGCCAGAAATGCAAACCGCACTGACGCAGCCTTCGCCATCTCAGGCAAGGGGATCTCGAAAGCCAGTGCTGGATCACGTGGCCGAAGGAGCCCGCGGTTGCTCTCGCACGATGGACCGGCTCGGGCCGAGATATCGTGCTCGACTAGCATCTTCGACGTGAAGGAGTTCGTCGGAGTTGACGCAGCTTCCCTGTTCACCGAGAACCAGGGGCCGGGAAAGCCTGTGCGTGTGAGTAGATGGCCCTTGTACTCCTTGTGGGGACTGTCTTTGCTTGCCGCCGGGGCGGCCCTATTGAACCGGGTGGAGGTGTCGGCCTTTGCCTACGTGATCTTGACCGTCGCCGCATTCGTCCTGCTTCTGGCCTACCGGATGACGCTGGTGCGGGCGACCCGCACGGTTGCTGGGTCGGGAGCAGTGCTTGGTGTTCGCAGGATTGAGCAGGTCACCGTGCTGGGTGTCGTTCTCGGCAGCATCGCAAACGGAGTGGTACTTGGCTTGTGGCTGGGCGGATTGGAGCTCTGGTTCGGATGAACTCCGGCTGGGGCCGCGCGAGTTTGGCGCTTTTGACGCTGCTGGTGATCCTCGGTTCACTGATCGGAGTGCTGCCGCTGGCGCATGCTGAAGATCCGGACCCGGTCACCCCCGGCAGCCAGTATCTGGGATCCTGTCTGCAGGGAGCCCGAACCCTGAGTGTGCTGATCGTCCTCGACAGTTCGGGCAGCCTGACCCAGACCGATCCGCAAGGAGTGCGCTACGACGGCATCCGCACTATGCTCGCTCAGCTTGGTCGAATGTCACGGCCGGATGGCAAACCCTTCAGCGTCGAAGTCGCCGTCAGCGCTTTTGACGTCGGCTATGTCACTGCGGATCGGATAGTCAACTGGACCAAGATCAATGACGATCCGGACAACCGGGACGCAATTGTCGATTCGATCATCACCAAGACGAAGAACGGCACCAGACCGGTCGGCGCCTCGACCAACTTCCAGGCTGCACTCGAGGGCGGACTGGACGACTTCGATGACCGCCAGGGACCGAACACCTGCCGACTCCTGGTCTGGTTCACCGATGGCGAGTTCAACGACGCGGCGGCCGGTGTGGACGCCGCCCGTCAGTCCATGTGTGCGCCAGGAGGCTTACTGGATGCCATCCGGCGGCAAAGGATCCAGATCATCGGGCTCCAACTGGGTACCGAGACCACCGATCTGAAGCCGATGACCTTGGGCTCGGCCGACGGGAACACTTGTGGCACATACCCGATGCCGGAGGGGTCACCCCTAGGCATCTACCTGAATGCCGAAGACGTGGGTCAGCTCGGCGAGGTGTTTGGTCAACTCACGAAACTCCTGCAAGGCTGCACCGATGCCGGCACATCCGGGATGATTGATCCCGGCATCCGTCGCATGATCATCACCAGCCCCCTCAACGGGCATCTCAGCTCGGTCCGTCTGCAACCCCCGGACGCTCCTGCCTTCGATGCCCCGACAGTCGGCGGTGCCAAGCATTCCGGCGACTATACGACCCGAGGTTCCAGTGACGCCGGGCAGCTATTCCTCGAAGTCGAGTTCCCGCACGCAATGGGTGCCGGACAGTGGGGTATCGGCGCTAACGAGCCATTGACGGCCAACTACTGCGTCTTCGCCGATCTTGCACTCCTCCCGGTCCCAAACCAACTGATCGCTGCTCAGCCAGGAGTGAGCATCTCGTTCAAGACCGTTGACCGGGCGGGCGAGGTGGCTGACCTCGGTGAGTATTCGTCTGCGATCGCCGCCGGATCGGTTGTCGGGCCCGACCAGAGGCCGCGCGTGGCGTCGGCTGAGGTGAGTGTGCCGGACGACGTTATCCTTCGCTTTGATGCCGAACCTGCTGACGCCCGGGTCGACTACACCGTGCGCCTCCAATTGATCACCCATTCGGGCCTCGTCCTTCCGGATGTGACTCTCACCGCTGGGCAGGCGCTGATGCTGAGTGAGGACTACCCGATCGTCGTGCCGTTGGACCGCTTGGATCTGGGGTCGGCAATAAAACGCAACCCCGCCCGAGCCGACATCAAGTTGCTGGGCTCCCCCAAGGGCGAAACCCGAGTGTGTTTTGGTGCGCCGGAGAATGTGGTGGTGCCGTCCGAGGCTCATGGAACCACGCTGGAGTATCCACCGGGCTGCGTCGAATTGGCTGCAAACCAAGCCCAGACGGTGACGGTCTCTGCCACTCCTACCGGCATTGCTGTTGGAGATGGCGCTGGCGAGATCCCGCTGACACTCCACCCAGTCAGCACCAGCGAGAGTCCTGCGGCTGACGTGACGTTGCCCGTCGTCTGGCGCTTTGAGAATCCATTCAATCCGTGGGTGATGCTGGCAACCACGCTGGTGGTCACCGCGGTATCAGTGGCGCTGTCGCTTCTCGCCCTTTGGCTCGCGAACTGGATCACCGCCCGCTATGAAACCCGCGGTCTGAGATACATCTCGACGGCAGTGACCTGCGCAGGCTCCAAGATCAGCAAGGCGTACAACCAGGACGCTGCTCCTGTCGATGGGCACGCCCAAGGCCCTCAGCATCACTTGGTGAGTGTCATTCACATGAACCCGGTGCGCGGGCTCGCCGGTCGGTCAGTTCGCAGCTTCTGCGTCGAAGACCTCACCTTCCGGAGCAAGTCTCAGCGGAGCCTGACCTCCGCGGCAAGGTTCTGGGTGGAGCCCCCGGCCGGCTCTGCTCTCATGTGTAGCACCAAGGCCGCTGGCGACCCTGAAGACGGCAGCATGGCGTCGGTGCCGCCTGGGCTCGGCTTGGTGGTGATCCTGGTGTGCACGGTCGCCGACTTGGAAGGTGATGACTCGCGTATTCCGGGACGACTGTTTGTACTGTCCCGCGACGAGTCGCTGAGCAGCAGTGATGTCGACCGTGTGGTGTCAGCCATGGATCCGACACGTATGCGTCGGGCCCTCGCAACCAAAGGCTCGGTTGGCTCGACCCGCAACCCGAATGCCGCACCAACCGCCGCAGACCTGTTCCGGCCCACCCAGCATCGCGACGACAGTGCCGGATCTGCAAGCTCGTTGTTTGAGGATTGATCGAAAGGAACCCTGATGTCACTCTTCCCGTATCTGTTCATCGGCGTTGGTGGTACCGGCGGCAAGACCATCGGGATGATTCACTACAACCTCACCCAAGCGTTGAAACGATTGGGGATCGACGCATTCCCGATGGGATGGCAGTTCCTGCATATCGATGTCCCTGCCAAACAAGACGTTGCGAGCCCCAAGCTGCACTACAACTTGCCCGCCGATACGTACGTCCCTCTCACCACCACACAGTCCTCCTACGTGCAGGTCGACTATGCGATATCGGAGTCGCTGCAGGCAGGGGGTCTCCTGCGGCACCTGGCCTGGGAGAGCTGGCGTCCGTTCCCCCCTGAGAGCGTGACTGTCAACTTGCCGTTCGGGGCGGGGCAGTACCGCGCGCTGGGCCGGGTCGCGACTGTCGCCGGCTTGATAGACATCCAGAACGCGGTCAACGGGGCACTGTCGAGAGTCAAAGACGCACAGGTTCAAGGGCAGTTCGATTTGATTGAGCGGGCGATGGGGCGGACCCCTGGCGAGACTTTGCCGGAACCCTGCATTCTGATTGTCGGTTCGGTGGCTGGTGGCTCTGGGTCCGGCATGCTACTGGACGTTAGTGACGTCGTGCGCAGCGTCGGGCGGGCGTATGGTGCCGAGCCCGACGCCGTGCTGTTCACCCCAGAGGTGTTCCAGGCCAACGACGGGACTTTGAGTCCAGGGATCGCCCCAAACACCTACATGGCCCTTTGCGAGCTGTCCAATGCGATGTGGACCATCACCGGACAGCACCCAACGCCAGGCAGGGACGCTTTGTTTGACAGGGCGGGCGCCAAACCGCCGAATCCGGCGCAGGTCGGCGGCCCGAGGGCGGTGTACCTGGTCGGACGCTCCAGCGCTGAGGTGAGCCTTGGGGATGCGGATGAGGTCTACAGCGTTGTCGGCCGGACCTATGCCGAGATCGCACTGGATCCGCATCTGTCGAACCAACTGCAGGCGTATGGCATCGCAAACCGGGCTGCGCGCGCAGTGGGCACGCCCGACAAGTTGGGTCTGGCAACGGCACAGTCGAGTGACCTGGGTAATTTCGGTTCTTTGGGTTTCTCACGGGTGACTTTGGGTCGGGAGTTCTTCGAGCGCTACGCAAGCGAACGCATCCTACGCATGGCCTGCCTGCGTCTGCTCGACCAGCATCTGACGCGGCACTATCCGGGGGATGGCAAGACAGACGACCAGGTGCTGAAAGAGGCCGTCGAACAGGCATGGCCGGGCTTCTTGGCCGCTTCCGGCGTGAGCGAGCTGGGCCAGGACGACAAGGTGAAGGACGCTATTGACCCGAGCAGGGAACTGGAGGCTGAGCTCGACCTGCTGGCCAACAGGATCCTGGAAGATATCAGGGGGAACGCGAGACAGGGCAAGGTCGCGGTGGCTGAGGCGCGGGGTATTGCTGACTCCCGTATCAAGAAGAGCTTGAGGCTGGACGAGCCGGAGTCGCTCCGGGTTCGTGCAGTCGCGGCGATGCGGCGCAGGGTGGACGACTTTGCGCCCCTCGCGTCCAACCTACTGCGCGAGGCTGTCGTGAACGTATGCGCGGAGCACGGCATGCCTGCCTGCGTGAAGCTGTTGGACCGGCTGAACGAGAACCTGCTGCAGGCCGCCCACGAAGTGGGCGTGACCGAGCTGGGACATCGACGTGAACAGGCGGCGTTGATGCATGAGTATGTCCGCGTCGGTGAGGCGGGACAGGAGAAGTCGGTCAAGATCGGTGACGCTCTGATCGACCAGATCGCGGACCACGCCCGGCAAACCATGAAGAATTACGTCGATCTGTGGACACTCGA
>JAAYVP010000290.1 GCA_012517115.1 Brooklawnia sp.
CGCCGAGCAAGGCAACGACGAATCACCGGCAAGCAGCGTGGCCCACCTGCCCGGACATCGACAGCTGATTGTCCCCGCATCAATCGACATGGTGAGGCTGCTGGGTCCACGTGACGACTTCCTGCGGATCCTTGACCGAGATCTGGCCGCCGACTTGCACGTTCGGGGCAACGAGATCACCCTGGTCGGAACCACCAGCGATGTCGCTTTGGGTGTCGAGGTGCTCACAGAACTGATAACGATCATCCGCACAGGTCAGGGCCTTACCGCCGAAACCGTGGAACGGGTAGTCGCCATGAGTCTGTCCAGCGATGACGCCCGGCCAGCCGAGGTGCTGACCCACAACATCTTGTCCACGCGAGGCAAGACGATTCGGCCGAAGACGCTCAACCAGAAGCGCTATGTGGACGCCATCGACCGGCACACCGTCACCTTCGGCATCGGGCCGGCCGGCACCGGCAAAACGTACCTGGCGATGGCCAAGGCCGTGCAGGCGTTGCAGGCGAAGCAGGTGACCCGCATCATCTTGACCCGGCCGGCGATCGAGGCCGGTGAGCGGCTCGGCTTCCTGCCCGGCACTCTCAGCGACAAGATTGATCCCTACTTGCGTCCGCTCTACGACGCGCTGCATGACATGCTCGATTCCGAATCGCTGCCGAAACTGCTCACCGGCGGGGTGATCGAGGTGGCCCCGCTGGCGTACATGCGCGGCCGCACTCTGAACGACGCGTTTATCGTGCTGGACGAAGCGCAGAACACTTCGATGGAGCAGATGAAGATGTTCCTCACCCGGCTGGGTTTCGGGTCGAAGATCGTGGTCACCGGCGACATCACCCAGGTCGACCTGCCGGGTGGGGTGCGCAGCGGATTGCGCGCGGTGCAGGGGATTCTCGATGGTGTCGAAGACATCGCCTTCTGCGCTCTGACCAGCCGTGACGTGGTGCGCCACAAGCTGGTGGGACGCATCGTCGCAGCTTACGACCGCTATGATTCGACGTTGGCCGAGACTCTTGAGCCATCCCGAAAAGCGCGAGGTTCACGATGATCGATGTCAACAACGAGTCAGGCGTCGAGGTCGACGAACTCGGCTTGCTGCAGTTGGCAGAGTTCGCGCTGGGCGAGCTGCGTATTCATCCGCAGGCCGAATTGTCGATTCTGCTGGTTGATGAGGCTGCAATGGCCGAACTGCACCAGCGGTTCATGGACGAGCCGGGCCCCACCGACGTGATGAGCTTCCCCATGGACGAGTTGCGGGCGCCCGATCCGGGTCAGCCGCCGCCGCGTGGCATGCTCGGCGACATCGTAATCTGCCCGCAGTTCACCTCAGCCCAAGCGCCTGAGAACGGCCGGGAACCCGCCGAGGAAATTGAGTACCTGCTGATCCACGGACTGCTGCACCTGCTGGGCCACGACCACGCCGACGCGGGGGATCGGGCGGTGATGTTCGGCCTGAACGACCGCATCATCGCGGACTGGCGGCGGGCCAAGGATAGCCGGTGAGCGGACTGGACTGGATCATGGCCGCATCGGCCCTGGTCGCGATCGTGGTGGCAGCCGTGCTGTCGGCGGTCGATGCGGCGTTGACGCTGATCACCCCGACCAGGGCCGAACGCATGGTCGCCGAAGGCCAGCCGGGTGCCGCCGCGGTCAAGGAGATCACCGATGACCCCGCACCTGAAGTGACCACCGCGCATTTTCTGCAGGTGCTCTGCGAGGTGGCGGCGGTCGTACTGGTCTGCTTGGTGGTCGTCGACAACTTCGATGGTTTGGGCACCAGACTGGCGCTCTCCGTCACGATCATGGGGCTGGTGGCCTTCATCGCCTGGGGCGTGGCGCCGGTCACGCTGGGCAGGCAGAACGCCGAGAAGGTGGCCAGGATTGCGGCGCGACCACTGTCGGTGGTCTCGACGATTCTGTGGCCGATCTCGCAGTTGCTGATCCTGATCAGCAATGCGGTCACGCCCGGCCGCGGTTACGCCGACGGTCCGTTCATTGCCCAGGCCGAGAAGATCGCGGAAGCCAGCGAAGGCGAACGCGAAATGATCAAATCTGTTTTCGAGCTTGGTGAGACGCTGGTTCGCGAGGTGATGGTGCCTCGCACGGACGTGGTCTTCATAGAACGCACCAAGACTCTGCGACAAGGGCTGTCCCTCGCACTCAGGTCCGGTTTCAGTCGGATCCCGGTGACTGGGGAGAACCTGGACGATGTGGTGGGCGTGCTCTATCTCAAGGACCTGGTGCGCCGCATCTACGACAATCCGGACGCCGAGAAGCGTGAGACCGTTGACAGCGTGATGCGGCCGGCGTCCTTCACCCCCGACAGCAAGCCGGTGGACGATGTGATGCGCGAGATGCAGGTGAGCCGCCACCATATGGTGATTGTCATCGATGAGTTCGGCGGTACCGCTGGTCTAGCCACGATCGAGGACGTGGTTGAGGAGATCGTGGGCGAGATCGTCGACGAGTACGACTCCGAACCCGACCTCGCTGAGCAGTTCTCGTCCGGGGTTTGGCGGATCTCTGCCCGGATGCCGGTGGACGACATGGGTGACCTGTTCGATCTGGAGTTGGAAGACGAAGACGTGGAGACCGTCGGCGGACTGCTTGCGAAGGAGTTGAACATGGTTCCGCTCCCTGGCTCCCGAATAGTCTGGAACGGGCTGGAGATCACCGCCGAGAAGGCGACGCCGCGTCGCCACCAGATCGACACCGTATTGGTGCGGCGTCTCGAACCGGATGAGGAGCAACCTGATGGCGGAGATGGTGAGTGATTCTGGTGGTCGTACCGGTTTCCGGTCAGGTTTCGTCTGTTTCGTCGGACGCCCCAACGCCGGCAAGTCGACGCTGACCAACGCTCTGGTGGGCAGCAAGGTCGCCATCACCAGCAGCAAGCCGCAGACCACCCGGCACGCCGTACGAGGCATCATCTCGCGCCCGGACGCCCAACTTGTGGTCATAGACACCCCGGGGCTGAGCAAGCCACGCTCGTTGCTGCAGGAGCGGCTCAACGACCTCGTCTATACCACTTGGGGTGAGGTGGACGTGATCGCGGTGCTGTTTCCGGCCAATCAACATGTTGGGCCGGGCGACGAGCACCTCGTGCGCGAGATCGCGTCATTGTCGCGTCCCGGCAAACTGGTGGCCATCGCGTCCAAGTCCGACCTGGTCAGTCCGCAGCGGTTGGCCAAGCATCTGCTCGAGATCGACGCGCTGCAGGAGCAGTTCGGGGTGCGTTGGGAGCACATCGTGCCCTGTTCAGCAGTGAGCGGCGAGCAAGTGGACCTGGTCGCCGACATTCTGGTCTCCCTGCTGGACGAAGGGCCCGCCTATTACCCCGACGGTGAGGTCACCGACGAGCCGACCGAGACTCTGGTCGCCGAACTGATCCGGGAGGCCGCACTCGAAGGGGTCCGTGACGAGTTGCCGCACTCCATCGCGGTTGAGATCGACGAGATGGGGCTACGCGAGGGCCGACCGGATGATCGTCCGCTGTTGGACATCTTTGCGTCGTTGGTGGTGGAACGCGACTCGCAGAAACCGATCATGATCGGACGCGGCGGTGAGCACATCAAACAGGTCGGTTCGGATGCCCGGCGCCAGATCACTGCACTGCTAGGCACCCCGGTGCACCTTGATCTCAAGGTGAAGGTTCTCAAAGACTGGCAGCGTGACCCGAAGCACCTGAACCGGCTGGGTTTCTAGCCCAGCCGGCCCTTCGAGGTTGCAACGCTCAGGCAGGGATGCCGATCTCGTCGAGGACCAGGTTGGCTCGTTCGGCGAAGATCGCCTTGCCGTCGGGTGTCAGATAGCCTGCCTCGATCATTGTGTCGTCGAACTCCGACTGCTTGCTCAGGTAGTCGGCACGATCACTCCAGCGTTGCTGGAACTGCTCTGCGGTGATCGGCTCGGCCACGCCGTTCATGTCACCGGGTTTGGCGAACCCGAGGAACTTCGCCAGCGCGAGTTCCATCAGGCCATAGCGCACGCCACCGAGCACGTTGCCGTTGTCGTCGCGGACGAGGTTACCCTCGGCATCCCGCTCGAACCACTTGGTAGCTGGCAGCGCGGTGCTGTTCTGGTGGTTGTTGATCAACGCCTGGGTGGCGGCGATCATCGACGGCTCCATCGGGTACGGGGTGTAAACCTCGGGGAAGACACGTTCTGGGCGTCCGGCCTTCAACAGTTCGGCGTTGTCAGGCACCACCGGCGACCACGAGTAGGTGTGACCGGTGCCCGAAATCTGCCACACACGGGTCTGATCGTCCAGCGCCCGCTCCTTGGTGGCCTGGGCCTGGAAGAGCGCGGTGTCGGATTCGGAGTCCACAATCATCCACGGCACGTCGATGTCGACGGGGGTGGCCGGACCGGGCACCATACCGGTCTGGTTGTTCTCAGCCGAGCCGCCGTTCTGGTACTCGCCGTCACGGATCGAGCGTTCCAGCCAGTTGCCGGCGGCGGTCAGGTAGCCGTCGAAGACGGGTGTCCCGCCGTTGTCCTGGGTGACCTGGTTGTGGAAGTTGTTCACGTAGGTGTTGAGGTAGGTACCCGACTGCGACTGGCCGATCAGGAAGACGCTTTTCACGTCGATGTCGCCGAGGATTTGCTCGCTGGCCTGCGGATCGCGGATCGCGGTGCCGACTTGGGTGAGGATGTCCCAGGCCAAGCCGGTCTCGGTGCACGGGACGTCGACCCACGGGCCGGCGGTGGCGAAGTCGATCAATTCGTGGCGGGGGCAACTGGCCTCCGGTTCGTCGTACCAGCTGAGTTCCTGGTAACGCTCCAAGTCGAACTGGTATAGCGCGTCCACGTTGATCGGCTTACTGGTGACGCCGACATAGGTGTGGCCCTCCAACAAGATGTTGGAGTACAGCCGGCGCCACATATCCTCGATGTCGTAGCCGTTGGAGGCGTTGTAGATGTCGACGAGCACGACCCCGGTGGCCTTCGCCGGATCGGAGGGTCGGCGCACCAGGATCCGGTTGGTGTAGGGGATGTCGGATTCTTCGATGGCCAGCGTCCCGTCGGCCAGCGTGTAGACGTTCGCATTGCCGGACAGGAAGTACTCTTCCTCGACGAAGCCATGGGACGCCAAGTCGACCGGGACGCGGGCGTGGTCGGCAGCGGAGAACGGATAGGAGTCGGCAGTTCGCGGGACATGCTTGACGGTGGGAACCGCCAACTTGCCGGGGGTGGTCGCCGGCGAACCGCTCGGGTCTGCGGCCGGGGTGGAGGTGCAGCCCGCCAGGAGTGCCGCCAGGCCGACCGCGGCGATTCCACGCCGCAGCATTGAGTTCATGCGTGTGCTCCTTCGCACGTTGGGAGACATTGTCCAAGCATGCTGACACAACC
>JAAYVP010000291.1 GCA_012517115.1 Brooklawnia sp.
CCAATAGCGACTCAATGTCGCTCAAGTGCCGGGCGGGGGGATTCGGCTCATCGGCGATGACCTCGACCTTGGTAGCGCGCTGGCCGCCGCGAACCACCTGGCCGATCTCCAAGTGCAGTTCGCCCGGCAGCAGACCATCGAGTAGCGCCGCAATGGCTCCGGCGTCCGCGCCAGCATCGATCAGAGCGCCCAGGAGCATATCGCCAGCCACGCCGTTGCTGGCATCGATCCAAGCCAGCCTACTGATGGGGATCTCGCCCGCGATCGCCGTGGGCTGGACGCGAGAGAGCCCCGTGGGACGATGCTGGTGTTCGTGATCGTGTCCGTGGGTGTGTCCGTGATCGCGGGCGTGTTCGTGATCGTGTCCGTGGGTGTGTCCGTGATCGCGGGCGTGTTCGTGATCGTGGGTGTGGGTGGCGGGATGATTCACTGAGCAGTCCTCCGAGGAGCGGCGATCTGGGCGGCAAGGTGCCCAGCGCCGTAGCCGTTGTCGATGTTCACCACGCCCACTCCGGGAGCGCAGGCGTTCATCATTGAAAGCAGGGCGGCCAGGCCATCGAATGAGGCCCCGTAGCCCACCGACGTTGGCACAGCCACCACCGGGCAGGAAACCAGCCCTGCCACCACCGAGGCCAGCGCCCCCTCCATTCCCGCACAGACGATCACGACTCCCGCAGAGTCGAGTTGGTCTCGGCGGTTCAGGATGCGGTGCAGGCCGGCCACTCCGACATCGACGACCAAGTCGGTCTCGCGTCCCAAGTAGCGGCTGGTGAGCAGCGCTTCCCTGGCGACCGGTAGATCAGAGGTTCCGGCGCAGACCACCAGTACTCGCTCGCCAGTCGGCGCGGGGGGCTGGGCAGGCCAAGCGGCGAGTCGGGCGGTCTGGTCGACGGCCGCGTCCGGGAGTACTTCGATAATGGCGCGTAGGTGCTCTGGGCTACAGCGGGTGAACAGTGTGGGCCACTGCGCACCCGATTCAGCGTGCCACGCCTTGTGTCGCTGGGCGATGAGGCCAACCTGTTCCGCGGTTTTGCTGGCGCACAGCACCGCCTCCGGGTAACCGCGCCTGGCACCCCGGTCGAAATCGATCTCGGCGATGCCGTCCAACGGGTCAGGCATGGCTGCGCACCGTCACCAGCGGAAGGGTGAATGCGCCCGACTGAATGCCATCCAGATCGGCGGTCACGAAACGGAAACCGATCGCCCTCAGCTGGGACGCCAACCTGGCTCGCACCTCGGGCTCACAGAGCCGGGCCAGTTCGCCGGTGGGTACCTCGATCCGGGCGATCTCACCATGGTGGCGCACTCGGCAGTCAGAGAAGCCTTCGGCCAGAACTGCGTCCTCAGCGGCCTCGATTTGGGTCAGTCGCTCAGGGGTGACCGGCTGACCGTGCGGGATGCGGCTCGCCAAACAAGGCGCGGACGGCTTGTCGGCTGCCAAGAGTCCCAGTTCGCGGGCCACGAACCGTACATCAGCCTTGGTCAGGCCGGCGTCGGCCAGCGGTTTCAGTACTCGGTGCTCGACTGCAGCCCGAGCGCCGGGGCGGTCGGGCCGCGCCGAATCGTCCAAGTTCTCCCCATAGGCGATGGCCTGCAGCCCCAGCCCGGGGATCAACTCATCGTCGATCAGCGAGAACAACTCGTCTCGGCAGTGGAAGCAGCGGTCTGCGCCATTGGCCTGATAGGCGGGCAGTTCTTGTTCGCGAGTAGCCACCTCGACTACCTGGACGCCGATCTGGGCTGCTTGGGCGAGTGCGGCGCGGTGCTCCCGGCGGGCGAGCGAGCCGGAGACCGCCAGGATCGGCCGCACCTGTTCGGCGCCCAGCGTCCGGACGGCCAACGCGAGCAGCAGCGCGGAGTCGACCCCGCCCGAGTAGGCCACCCCGAGTGGCGCTTGTCCGGCCAGTTGTGCGCCGACACTGTCGGCCAGTTCAGCGGCACGTCCGGTCAACGGACGAAGTGCGGCAGTTGGCCCGTGGTCATTCAGCATCTGGTGCCTCCTTCGCAGACCACCTTATCCGTGTTGAGTGGTTGGACCGCTGTGCAGCAGCGTGGCTTCCACCCTGCCATGCGGGCGCACAGCGGTCCGGTCTTGCGCGGCATACCTGTCTCAGCGAACGGTAATAGCGGAGTCGAACCAGGTCAGCACCCGTTCTTCGCCGAACGGCCAGACCGACGCCAGCAGTGCGGCGGCCGCGTTTGATGTGGGGTCCTTGCCGAAGCTGGGGAGCCCGGGCAGTGACCGGCTCGTCGACACGCTGCGCACCGGTGCGTCTTCAGGCAGCTCAGCGAGTCGGCGGGCTGCGGCGATTGCCGACTCCAGGTCGCCCAACTCGTCGACCAGTCCGCGTTCGTGGGCGTCGGCGCCACTCCACAGGCGGCCGCGTCCCAGCTCGTCTACCCGTTCGGGTGTCAGGTGCCGGCCCGCGGCGACGCGGGCGACGAAGCGGGTGTACACCTCGTCCATCATGCGCTGGGCCCACGCCCGCTCGGCCGGCGAAAACGGCCGGTTCGGTGATGCGAACAGCGCCAACTCACGCCCGACGGTCTCGGGATTGCGGCCGATGCGTTCGTTCAGTTCGGCGAGCACCGGCTTGCCGACGACCACGCCAATGCTGCCGGTCAACGTGAACGGGCTGGCCACCACATGGTCGGCCGGAGCGAGCAGGTAGTAGCCGCCCGAGGCCGCCACCTCACCCATGACCGCGACCACGGGTTTGGTGCAGCGTGCCACCGCACGACTGATGACATCGGAGGCGAGCGCCGAGCCGCCGCCGGAATCCACGTACAACACGATCGCCTTGACCAATTGGTCGCGCTCGGCGCGGCGCAGGGCGGCCACCACGGTTTCGGAGCCTGCGGTGGGGCCGGTGAACAGCCCGGGCGTCGGGCGGCTGCGTCCTGAGATGATCGCCCCGACGACTGGCACCACGGCGACCCCGGGCACTTTCTTGGCGCGCCGTCGTTCGGTGGCCCGGCCGAGGACGAACTCCAGCGATCTGGTCCAGTTCTGGTCGACTGGCACCGCGATCTCGTCGTCCCAGCCGATGCGGGTGATCAGCCCGGCGTCAAGTAGCTGTTCGGCGTTGGTGAAATCGGCGCCGAGCAGCGCGTCCAGGTTGCCGGCCGACGAAACCGACGCCAGCCAGGACCGTTCGGCCGAATCCAAATAAGTGGTGAGCTGCTCGCGCTCGTGGTCGTCCATGTGATCATCGCAGAAGCGGGTCA
>JAAYVP010000292.1 GCA_012517115.1 Brooklawnia sp.
AGCGGCAGGGCGGCCAACAGTGCACTGCGCGCGGCGATGAAACTGATGTCGATCAGGATGGTCAACACGCCCACCGCAGCCACCAGCACGACCAATGTCGCATCGTCGGCGTCCATGGGCGCGGCCTGCTCACGCATATGGTGCAGCGCGGACTGAAAGGTGTCGGCGATCGAACCCCCAAGTCCGCGCCCGGCACCCGGCGGCGAATTCGTGATCAGCACGCTCGCCAGCGTCACACCACCAACCAGCAGCACCAGTTGGCCCAGAGTCGCCGGCCAGGTGCGTCCGGTGAAGCGACGCACGAGCGCGGCGACCGCCTGCAGGAGCACCACCGCCAGCACAAAACCGGCCAGGAAACGGTCGTCACTGGTCAGCGAGTGAATCGGCACCGCGGCAAGCAACCCCGCAATGCCGACCGCAATGGTGTTGCGTAGCGAGCCGGTCACCCCAGGACCTCGGAAGTACGCTGCAACCCCTGCCAGGCGTCCGGCACTGTCGTCTTGGCATCTACCACAACGACCGACCAGCCACGCGCGGCGAGTTCGTCAGCGTGCCGCTGCTGCGTCCGATTCGGCGGCAAACCGACGAAGGTATCGACATCGAGCACGATGGCGTGGGCCGAACCGCTGCCGGGTATCGCGTCCACCAAGATGGCCAGGTCATCACTGGTGAGCCGGCCCAGAATCGCAACGATCGACGACCCCTGCGGTCGATCCTCCCCAGGCGAGGTGACCGCCGCCGCCATGTCGTCCACCCTGGTCACCTTGACATCGGTGAGTGCGTCGATCAGTTGTTGGGCGCGCACCGAACTGTCGGCGTCCGGGCCCAAGCTCGGCCCGTTCGCGTCGGCCAGTTCAAGCGTTGTGCCGGTGGCCAGCAACGCCATCCCTGCGGACGCAGCAGCTGAAACCGCCCATTCGAAGGAACCTGGGGAGCCGGTGCCAGCATGCGCTGAGCGGCGGTTGTCGAGCACTAAACGGGTGGTGGGCTGCCACGATTGCTCCTCGCGACGCACCATTAATTCGCCGACACGGGCGGTGGAGCGCCAGTGCACCCGCCGCACGTCGTCGCCACGCCGGTATTCACGGACCAGCACATCGTCCTGACCGACCAGACCGGCTCGCGCGCTGTGGGTTTCGGCGGAGGCACCCGAAGTTCCGGCATGCAACCTGCCCAACTCGTGCACGCGGGGGGTGACGGCGATTTCGGTGGTACTGGCGAAGGCCATGTCGTTATGGGCCAGTCCGAAAGGGTCCACACTGCGCACCAGCAGCGGTCCGATCCGGAAACGACCACGCTCCGACCCCACTAAGCGGTAGCCCACCTCCTCGCCGACCACCGAGATACCCCCCGACAGCGCGAAGCGCGGACGCACACCCATCGACTGCGGAACCACGTCCTCGAAGTGCAGCATCCGTGGTCCCGAAGCTCGGGAGCCGATGACGCGCAACAGCACCTGAAACTCGGTCCCGATCGGTACCGACGCGACTGGCAGCACCCGTTCATGGCGCAGACCGCGGACCGGCAACGAGACCAGCACGAGGGCGCCCAAGACCACCATGATGGCGAACGCCCCAAGCCAGAAGACGTCGCGCAGCGCCCATGCCGCGCTGAATCCTGCTACCAGCACCCCGGCGAGTGTGACGATGCGTCCTCGCGGCGTGAGACGGTGCCACCA